>JBGSXW010000005.1:0-261825 GCA_041751215.1 Saccharimonadales bacterium (SeqCode)
CCGACGGGCGTAAACTTAATGCATGACCGCGTATGACCCAGTTGTAACCAAGTCCGTGCTCGATAATTCACTCGATGAGCTTAGGGCAACCATAATCGAACTTGCGACCCTGATGGACAGACGATTTGAGCAAGCAGAACAAAAAGCCAACGAACGATTTGAGCAGTTCGAAAAAAGAGCCGATGAACGCTTTGACACAATAGAGAAAAAAGCCGACGAACGGTTCAACAAGATCTTGAATATACTAGACGGCAGCACCGCCCAGATTGATAATCACGACGTAGATAACACCGCTCGCGATGCTCAACTCGCTCGTCACGACCGCTGGATTCATACCCTTGCCGACAAAACCAAAACAAAGCTTAACTAGTGGCCAAATCACCGATCTTAATAGCCGAGGTTAAACCTCAATCCCCTTTTGGATTTAAGTCATCGAGCTCATGGTCTCAATTGTTTGAACTAGCAGAAGAACATGGTGATTGGATCTCGATTCATACCGATCCGCGCTGGGGCGGTTCATTTGAGCTTATCCGCAAAGCTCGAGCGCTAACCGACAAGCCAATACTGGCTAAGGGCATCCACGCAAACGACGCTGACATCGATAAAGCTTTAGAAGCTGGCGCCGACTACGTATTGGTAGTCGGCCGCCTACCTAAATCCGACCTAAAAAAATGTTTGATCGAACCAAATTCACTTGCCGAACTTGTGGCGCTACCAACAGAGGTAAAAGCGGTTTGGAATGCCCGTAACCTGACCAACGGTCAGCCAAAAACCGAAGATTTTAGCCAAGCGCGCGCTGCCTGGAGTGGCTGGCTTTGCCAAGCTAGCTTCATTACTAGACCGACAGACATCGAACCTGGTGCGGATGCCATACTGGTCGGCGAGCAGCTAGGAACCTATCTCCTAACTCGCTTCCAGAAATAAAGCCAAAACTGGTTGAGCGAAAACAGTGAAGTGTGAGGAAACATATCTGAAAGATACGTTGACGAACACTAATCTGTTAGCAGCCAACCAGGATGGGTTTAGGCTGGGATGGAGTTAGGAAATAGGTGCTCTAAAGTTCCTGTCAGCGTAATCGCTTTAGGCGATTATCCCTTGACATCATGTAAACAGAGGTGTAGACTATTAGTATGAGTAGTTCACGCTACACAGTCGACACCTTGCATGAGACGTTTCCTGACGATGATGTCTGTCTAGACTACATATTTCAGCAAAAATACGGCGGTTTAGATGCCTGTCCTAAGTGTGGAGTGGCTGAGCCTAAATACTACCGTGTTCGTAGCCGTAAATGCTACGAATGTAAAGACTGCGGTTACCAGATAAGTCCTTTAGCTGGCACTATCTTTCACAAATCAGACACCGGTTTAAAGAAATGGTTCTTTGCCATGTATATGTTTAGCGTAAGCCGCAATGGAGTCAGTGCCAAAGAGCTAGAACGAACCCTCGGAGTTACTTATAAGACTGCTTGGCGCATGTGCAAGCAGATACGCCTACTGATGCAGCAAGATGGCTCCAAACTATCAGGCATTGTTGAAGCTGATGAAACCTATATTGGCGGTGTCGAGAAAGATGGTCGGAGCGTTCGTAATAAAACGCCGGTACTCGGCGTTGTTGAAAAAGGTGGCCAAGCTAAAGCCTTTGTATCAGACTATGCTACTCGTAGCCGTGCAATGTCCTTTGTTCGGGCTAACGTTGAAGTTGGCGCTGAACTACACACTGACGAGTCGCGTATCTATTATTGGACAAAGCACGAATACGAACATAAGTCAGTCAACCATAGTCGAAAAGAATATGCCCGTGATAAAGTCCACACCAATACTATTGAAGGCTTCTGGGGTCAGCTCAAACGCTCCATTGATGGTACGTACCACTGCGTTAGCCCGAAGTATCTCCAGTACTATGTGAACGAGTTTGTGTTTCGGTATAATTTTCGGACGGTTCCGATTTTTCCGTATCTTTTGGCAATGGCTTCGCAGCGCGTTCAGTAAGTTCCCTGAAGTCTTCTTTGGCTTTAGGATTGCGCTGATCGTCAGGCAAAGATTCTTCAAAATCTTTAACCTTCTTACGTATCTCATCATCATTTAATGGCATATATGTAGTGTACATCTGAGCACCATCAGACACCAAATTCAGCACACAGACTGAAATAGATAACCCCACTATCGATGACAACTAAAGTTAGTATCAACTACCCCTGTTACGACTTGTAATATATTCTCTCTTTTATTATATATACATATAGAGCTACTTAAGTAGTTATTGTGAGTGTTGGAAGTGTGTGTGGGAGATTGGTGAGTTGTTGTTGTGTTAGTTGCTAGTCCTAAGTATAGAAGGCCATTGAATAGTAATCAGATTAGAGTATTAGAGCTTTGTTATAAGTTTCGTTTTGTGAGTGTGGATTTGTTGAGTTTATATTTGAAAAAGAATAGGTCAAGTATTTATGAAAGATTGTTTGTCTTAGAGCAGCAAGGCTATGTGAGGAGACGGTATGACAAGAGCTATCGGCAACGCGGCAGACCGGCCAGTTATTATTTAGCAAGCAAAGGTATTAGATACTTACGCGAAAATACCAAGCTCAACCAGACCGTGCTGCGGAACATGTACAAGAGCAAAGGGATTAGCGACGAACATGTTGATCACTGCTTACAGGTACTGGCTACATATATAGCGCTCAGTAAGCAGACCAAAGAAGCCTTTGAGATATTCACCAAGTACGAGCTAGCTGACTTTGAATTTTTCATAAGGCCACTACCAGACTTGTATCTCAGGCGTAAGAAATCAAAACAAGGTACTCGGTTTGATTACCAGCTAGACATCTTTGATCCTAACCTACCCTTCTGGGTTATTAAAAAGCGCCTCAGAGCCTACGAGAACCATTCTGATGAAGCAGAACTAGACCAGGGCGAAACCTATCCTTACATACTGTTTGTATGTCCTACTGAGCGGCTAGAACAAAGGATCCAGGCGCTACTCGAGAACTTCTATAGTGACTTTGAGGTATATACAACGACTAGCGAGAGGATACTGAGTCCAGGCAGTAATAGCTCAGCTGTGTGGCGAGAGGTGTTTGAGGAGGAGTATATTGGGCTTTAGCGCTTATGCTATTATAAATGGTGAAGCTACTCCAATCGCTTAAAAAGGTCAGTGCTTAGTTGGGTCAACTAAGCGGAAAGTCTGGCCTTTTTTTGGTGTAGGTGGCAAAGGTTCGCCCTTTGTCACCGTCACCTCTTTCCCAGTCGGGTTGCCGACACGATTAACTCGCTCGTACTGACCCGACTTAGGGGCTGTTTGCCCAGGTCTAAACTCTGGTTTTGCCATATGTTTATTTCCTGATTAAACTGGCCGACATACCAGCTAACTGCTATTTGCAGTCAGTAGTCACCTGCCAACAATTATCCGATAGTCAAAGTCCTAGCTGGAGTAGCTCCAGCTACATTATACCAAAAAGCTAGCGCTTGGACACAGAGAGTGCCAAAATACTACACGAGTGTTACAGGGTGATGCGCTTTACAGGATATAATAAGAGAGTGAAAAACAACGCTCATAGAAACGAGTCAAAGGAAGACCGGCTAAGGAGATTCCAAAATAACTCTTACGTCGAATCTATTGAGACGTTACTCAATTCAATTGATAACTTCTTTAATAACGAAATCCAAGTGGCTAGGGACAACAAGCAAACCTCGTTACTATTTATGGGTATTCATGCAGTAGCATTGATCATATCAGAGGCATTTTTTAGCAAAAGTGGGCTCGATGGGTACAAGTTATTCCTAGAAACATATGTAGACGGCGATGAAGATGATAAAAAATTTTCTAAAATAGCTACAACTATTCATGACTGGCGTAATATCTTAGCGCATCAATGGATAGGATCTACTGGGCATGATATAGGTTACGATTACGAAATGGATCTAGGTTGGCAAACTCGCAACGAGGTTACCTTTATAAACCCGAAAATTTATTGTGAACAATACTTGTCCGTATTTCGTGCTGGCGGGAGAATGTGGAGCTATAAAGAACTTTTTTCTGAGGAACAGCTCGAAGAAATTAAATCGAGAATCATCGCCAAGTACGTAAAAAAATAACTATGCTGTGGGTATTTGGGTTACTTTTGTTTATAGCCTAACAACGTTAGAATATAGTTAAGGATGAGAAAAATATAATGGCAAACCTTTTTGGAAAAAACAAACTACGTGATAAAGCACTGCGATTAGACACTGAGAGCCTAGAAGACAAAATCGCAATTGTTAAAACATGGCATCACGACTACCACAACGGTAGCCTCAAAAAAGATAAGGAAACCTCTCGCGAACAAGCCTACAATTCAGACTTTTTCATCAAGATTCTCGGCTACAAAGAAAAACCATCTGTTCCATATAGCTTAGAACCAAAGGCAACCACTGAAAAAGGTCAGTTGCCTGATGCGGTCTTAGGTTTCACAGATGTTACGAAAGGCATTGTTAATATTGCCGCTGCAGTTGAGCTAAAAGGTGCATCCGTTGAACTTGACCGGCCACAACGCCGCGAGGGTAACATGAGCCCTGTCCAGCAAGGGTTCAAGTATAAGAGCCAGTATCGCAATTGTCCGTTTGTGATTGTGAGTAATTTCTGGGAGTTTCGTCTCTATCACGATAACCAACTAGACTACGAGCTTTGGACACTCGACGATCTGATTGACCCTAAAGATGACTACATTAAGTTCAAAACCTTCTACACCCTTATCCATAGCGATAATCTCACAAGTCCGAAGGGTTCTAGCAAAACAGAGGACTTATTGAGTGATGTTCGTCTTGAGCAGGAAGAAATCGGTAGAAAATTCTATAAAGTATACGGTCAGGCACGTCATGAACTATTGCGTGATATTTATAAGAAAAATGAGCATATAAAAACTGATATTGATACCGGCATCGAAAAGGCACAAAAAATTATTGACCGTATTGTTTTTGCTTGTTTTGCCGAAGATCGAGGTTTACTTCCTGACGATACATTGCAGCGAGTTATTAAGGCAGCAGATACTTCTACGTTTGGCGGGTCTTTATGGTCTACCTTTAAGGCGTTCTTTGAAGCGATTGACGCAGGTAGCGAGAAACTTGATATCCCAGATGGTTACAATGGCGGCCTATTTGCACATGACTCAGTGTTAAATAGTCTCCAGATTAGCGATGATGCTTTGCGTTCCGTCGCTAATATTAGTAACTACAATTTCGCCGAAAGCCTGAGTGTTACCATTCTTGGTCATATCTTTGAACAATCCATAAGCGACCTAGAGGAAATAAAAAATAAGGTTAATGAAAGTCACAGTCTCAATACATTGCAGCAGTCTCGACGTAAGAAGGATGGCATATTTTATACTCCTGACTACATAGTTCGTTACATCGTAGATAACTCACTAGGCACTTACTTGCGTGAATACGAGGAGCGATTCAAGCAAGAGTTTAGCCTCAAAGGTGATATCAACGACAAAAATTATGAGAAACGCGAGAAGCAGGCTTACAGCAAGTACCAAGAATTTCTGCAAAATGTGAAGGTTGTTGACCCTGCTTGTGGTTCTGGTGCGTTTCTTGTCTACGTGTTTGACTACTTGCTAGCGGAAAACAAGCGGGTTGCGAGCATACTTGGTAACAACCTTTTCTCGAGTGAAGACTATATAAAGTCAATTCTACAAAACAACATTTATGGTGTTGACCTAAATGAGGAGTCAGTTGAGATTACTAAGCTTTCACTATGGCTTAAGACTGCTCAAAAAGGTAAGAAACTTACTGCTCTTGATGACAATATCAAATGCGGTAATAGCTTGATTGACGATCCTACTATAGCTGGTAGCAAAGCCTTCAATTGGCAAGAACAATTTGCGGATATTTTCAAAGATGGTGGGTTTGACATAGTTGTAGGCAACCCACCGTATGGTGTTAGTTTTAGTGCCGAAGAAAAAGCATACTTGTCCAAGTTTGATAATCTTGTGTCAGATTACGAAGCCTATATTTATTTCATATCACTTGTAAAGAAACTAGTAAAACCTGCTGGGATGCTATCCTACATATTCCCAAATACTTTCCTATCGACACTGTACGGTAAGAAGTACCGAGAGCAGCTTTTCTCAAATTATTCAGTTTTTGAAATGGTTGATTTATCGCGTGACCCAACATTTAGTGATGCTAGCGTTCGCACAGTAATCGTTAGCATTAAAAATTCTTCTAAAAACTATAGTTCACAGCTTAATGTCATAGACATAAGTAAAAATATTGTCTCATTTGCAAAGTATAGTAAGGATGACTTGTTGAAGAATAGTGAGAATCTACTAGTCCTCTTTACGCGGAGTGACGAAGCCAGTGCGTTAGTACAAAAAATACTAAGACAATCTAAGCCACTCAAGGACTACTTTTCAATCTCTCAGGGCTTAATACCCTACGATAAGTATCGCGGGCATGATGAGCATACGATTAAAAATCGTATCTGGCATTCTGATACTAAGAAAGATGAAACATATCGTCGAGAGCTTAAGGGCGGTGATATTACTCGATACTCACTCAACTGGAATGGTGGCTTATGGATTAGCTATGGTGATTGGCTTGCAGCACCTCGTGAACCTAAGTTTTTTAGAGAGCCACGAATACTTGTCCGGGAAATCACCGATGATCAGCTTTACTGTGTATTTACAGATGAGGAATATTACAATACGCCATCATTAATTAATTGTGTAGGTAATAAGGGCGTTGATCAAATGTCAATCCTCGCAATTATGAATTCAAAACTCCTAGGATGGTATCATAACAACACTTCACCGAAGGCTAACAAGGGATTATTTCCAAAAATTCTCGTCAATGACGTTCGCAACCTACCAATAGTTACACCTACCAACAGTAAAGAGCTGTCCAGTAGGGCTGCAGTTATGCTGAATTTAAATAACAAGCTCGAAAGTAATTCTCAACACTTTCAAAACCTCCTATCCAGCGAATTCAAGTTAGATAAGTGGCCCACCAAACTATCAAAGTGGTGGAGACTTGAATTTACTGACCTTGTGACAGCATTAAAACTTAAGTTGTCTCTTCAGCAAAAAGATGAGCTGTTGCAGCTTTTTGAAAAGTATCGCCTTGAATGCTCGGAGCTTGACTTAAAAATTAATCAATTCGACCGTGAAATCGACCAGCTTGTCTACGAACTTTATGACCTCACTAATGAAGAAACTAACCTTATAGAAAAATAATAGAAATGGGCAAATTAGAGATTTTAGATGTGTTATTAAGCAATATGGCTGTTTCTATCGGTAGAAACATACAGACGATTGAATCCATTGCGACAATCGCTGCTATTTGCGCTGGTCTTTGGTGGTTCTATAAAAGACGAGAAAAAGCTCCCAGGGCTAATGTAGAACACCAAGTTAAGTTCATTGACCTAAAAAATGGAACTGTCTATGTGGGTGTTCATGTAAGCATTCAAAATACCGGCAATGTGATAATACGGCCAAAGGTCGAACAGAATCCCTCAAGCGTTGTAGTTGTTGAAGAACTTATGCCATACCTCAATAAGAAGCTTGAGTCACAGGAGCTATCGCCTGAGTATAAAATGGGCTTTCTTGGGTCACGGACTTTTCCGCCAAAGATATGCATAGAGCCAGGAGAGAAGCAATCAATTCTATTCGAGTTTGTAATTCAGGGCAGTACTAAATCGATTAAAGTTTATTCACATATAGATAACAGCTATAATGGTGGTATAGGTTGGGACGCAACAACAATTCATGAGGTAAGATATGAGCGAGAATGACCAGAAAAAGATAATCCAAGAGCAAGCTGAGGCAAATCAGAGAATTATTCAAGCTGTTGAGCAACAGCAAGAGGGCACATTTCAAGGTCAAGCACCTGTCAATGAAAGAATAAAGCAAATGGGACCAAACGAGAGAATAGAAAATAAACCACAGCCTTCACCTCCAGAAGAAGACAGTAAACCAGAATAGGTAGCTCCTAAGCACAAGAATGTGTTAGGCTAGTCCTACATGATGTAAGGGTATACTCTCCTCGCTTTACTATAGCTTTTTTGCGTTTTTATAGTATAGTTAGCGCATCAACGCATGAGTTTTGTGTGTTGGGAACTTTTCGGTGATGTCAGAAGTAATTTCGACGATTAGAAAGGTGTTACGGTGACGAACATCGGTAGAACACATGATATCGGGCTCGTCTACGACGGCCCCGCCAACATGCCCGCCCCTCGACCGATCGAGGCCGCGGAAAACCGCTTCCTCGACGCAGTCGCAGTCCTGATGGTGATCGCCATACCCTTTGTGATCGCCATACCCTTTGTGTTCGCCTACCGCAAGTTCCGCGAGTTGATCTTCCGCAAGTCCTAGCAGACGGTTCGCCGTCAGAAAGGAGCGTCCAATGGAGACGCTGCGCAGCAATCAGATCAAGCTGAAGCCGCTCAGAACAACGGGCGACTATGTGTTGGCCGATGAGCTTGGCAACAACTTCTTCGGCCTGGGGACGATCGAGCAGGCTCTGACCTTTCGGGGTCAGCGCTTCCTCTACCGGGGCTGCACGATCACCATCATCGAGCATGATGAGATGCCCGGTGCCGTCTTGCCGGTAGTGAGAGTCCACTCCGCCCCCTGCAAGCAGTGCCAGGCCAAGGTTTCGACCATCTGCCATCTCGAGACCTCGTGGACCCTCGTCCAGCTCAGGCTCAAATACGAGATGTGGCGCCATCGTTGCAACTACGACCGCCTGGTCGTCGACGTCCTGCCGCCCATCAACGTCAAGCCCACCTAGGTCACCTACCACAAGCGAGGCGGTTCAATGCCAAGCAACATCCAACTCCAACCCATCCGCAATCGAAGGGACCGGCGTCGAGCAGCTCAGTACGGCAATTCCCTGTTCGGGCTCGGTCTCCTTCCGGAAGAAGGCCTCACAAGCGGACAGAAGTTCACCTTCTGCGGCTATCTGATCCAGTACTTCGATGGTCGATTGGTTTCGCCGTCGAGAGATGGTCAATCCAACTTCTACCGAAGCAAGGTCACGTGCTTCTGCCCGTGCTGTGGCGAGGAGATGAGCGAACTGTTCAACTTCGACACCGAATGGACCGAGGTTCATCAGCACATGTGCGGAGAGCGTGACGCCCACCAGTGTGACGCGCCCGAGCTGGCTGTACCGGATGCGAACTTCGCTTCCGTCTGACATCATCCACCGTGCGCCGGCAGGAACCACTCTTTCCCAAGAGACTCCTGCCGGCGCCATCAACTTTGTTTAAGCCCTCAGATTGAGGGATTTTTTATGCTCAAAATCAACAAAAGCACTACCGTAAAGCTATAGACTTTTTACTGTTAATCTTGTATAATCTGCGTATCAATGCGTCTTGTGACGGGTTGGGAACGTTAAGATGATGGTCAATTCCCCTAAGTTTAATTCGAGTACTCGAATGTGGCTTTGAGGTTGCACTAAACATAGGCAGCTTCTGAGCCATATTCGAGCAACACTCGTGACAACAAGGGAGATAACAACATGTTCAAGTTCATCAGCAAGCTGTTCAAGAAGAAGTCGGAGGAATCGGCCTACAAGATCTGGGGTCGCCACGAGCTGCCGCTCCCCAAGGGCCCAAACAGCACCTGGACGGACCGCCTGATCGGTCAGGAGTTCGTGATCGACGGCTACAACTTCGTGATCGTCGGGGAATCGAACGCCCACGAGGGGATCTCGGCCCGTCTCGAACTTCCGTGCAAATCCTGTGGCCAGCCACATCGCTTGTGGCTCAGCGTCACCGCGACCTGGGATGATGTGCTGATGACGATCTTGAGCTTCGCCGAGAAGAGCTGCGACGACTGCAACCAGGTGCTCAACGGTGATATCGACCGCGTCGAAGAGGAGATGGCGAAGAACGTCGAGGAGTGGAAAGGCATCGAGAAAGCTCTCGTGGCTTCCGGCCTCGACCTCGATTCCCTCGACCTCTTGGTCAACGACTCCGGCGAAGTCGACTGCGTCAGCCAGTTCCTCTGGCTCAAGTCTGGCTGGGTACCGCTCTGGCTGTACAGCCGTCGTGGTTTCCCAAGGGATCTGAGCAAGATAAACGAGCTCAAGCACATGCTCGGCGTCAACGCCCACATCGAGGGAAACCTGATCTGCTTCTCGCCGATCCATGTGATGCGACCCAGTCGGATCGAAGAGTTCAACGAAGAGCTGGCAGAACTCCGCAAGCACCAGAACACCATGGAAGCCCACCGCCTCGCCCGCGCGTCGCGCAACACGAGCTCCATCTGACCATCATCCACCCCTTGCGTCGGCAGGAACCACTCTTTCCCAAGAGACTCCTGCCGGCGCATTTTTCTTTTCATCGCCCTTTTCCACGCATCAGCTAAAACTCCTGAATTTGGGAGGGAGAAACCCGGCGTAGCGAGGACTGTCCGCCAGCCGGCGGACGGGTTCCGCAGCCGCCCGAGTCCTTGGGTGAGCCAAGCTCATGAGAGTTTTTACAGCAGCGGGAAAGTTTTGAGCCACTTTTTAAAAAGTGGCGACCACCCCCGTCGTGGAAACGACAAGCAAATTTAAGTTCTTAAAACGCCTAGCTAGCTAAGAGCCCAAAAACCAGGCCCATCATCGCATAACTTGTAACCACAAACAGCGCGTCAATAACTAGTAGTTTCTTGCGTCGCTTACCGAAGCCGTACATGGTAACTAGCGTTGTAACGGCGATACCCGAGCCGATAAAGGCTGCGTCAAACATCCCGTCAACCACTCCTTTAACGCCAATTAGTACTAACCCCAGAACTGTTGCACTAACAAACGCCATCACCACCATTACGGCCATCATGGTCATGTTGGTTGACTCTAAGTCCTTCTTTTTTAAGCCAGAGGCTTTCATCCACTCGTTGCCGGCTACTGCTGGGCTATACCAAAGCATTCCCCAAAGAATGCTAACTACAGCTGCCACGACAACAGCCGACCAATTTAGGTTTTCTAGTGCTAATGAGAAGTCCATAGCTCCCCTCCTTTGTAATTACTTAAGCTTATTCTAACACTGGCGCAATTAAACCCCAATTGACTCTGTGGTTGCTTGTGCTATAACTGAACAGTTCGCTTTAGGGGTGAACGAGGTGTACCAGAGGCCTCAGAAGCAAATACTCTGGTAGTACGTTGAGGAGGAAATCTTGGGCGTCATAACGGGTAACCGGGTTGGCCGCGAGGAACGAACTGCAAGTAGTGCTCGGCGAATCGATGAGGGCATGCTACCTGACGGACACGCCGTGGTGCTGATCCTGGGCAGTACGACCTACATCTGCTCACACTGCCGCTACGCAGTCGTCATCGGTGAGTACACCCACAAAACGTCACCGGCCGGTACAGACCTGCTCGCTTTCAAAGACGAAGCTGGTGAGCACGACGAGCGGATCTGCGGCAAGCATTTCACCATGTACGACGATCGCCGCGACCAGGCCAAGCGCGCGCCGCTACCACAGTGGTTCGACCGCCTCGGATCAGTGATCTACGACGAAGACTGACGGCTTTGGGTCGGGTGCGAGCGTAAGCTCACAAAGCACCCGGCCCTAGCCAGTCAATCCGAATCTCCTCCTCAACTTTTTTTCTTGAATTTAGAGCTGTATATAGTCTTTAACAGATGACTTTGCTAGTTCGCTAAGTAGATATTCATCCAAGTTAAAGTAGTTAAACTGGATGTGAGCAACGGTAATTTTATCGCCTTTTCTGCCCAGGTGCTTAACGATGTGTAAGCCGTACGGAACTTCGATTATCTCGGAGGCTTGACCCTGAGTTAAGTTAAATGCGGCCTCTATAAACGCAGCTGGATAGGCAGTGTCACTTCTGGCAATATCTCCAACCACCCCGTCTTTGGCCCGCGAAATTTGGTTATCAGAGAACTCTTTGGCTAGATCGCCAAAGTCTGCACCACTTTTAACCCGAGCTAACACCGTCTCGGCCTGTTCTCTGGTAGCTGTATCGAGCATTGGCAGCAGCTTTTGGCGAATGATTTGCTGCTTAATAACTTTGCGTAGATCTGATTCATTCCAACCATAATAATTACTTAGAACCTGATTCAAACCAGTCTCGCCGCTCTCTTGAGTAGCACCAGCTTGGATTTTAATTGGATCAATAGCAGCGCTAATCTCCTCTGAAGAAACCGTGATTCCTCGCTCGCGAGCTAACTGATTAGTGAGAGCCTGAAGTTTTACCTTTTGATAGGCCTGCCGTTTGCTCTCAGCTACGAGCACTTGGCCTTCTTTTGAGTCGATGTCGACTCCCTCTTGAGGGTGTGTTCGGTAGTAATGTAACAGATGTCGAATCTCAAAAAGGTAGTCTTCATAGGCTACAAAATTACCATTGATGCGCGCCACCGGAAACGGCACGATCTGGCTAATTCGGTAGGCGAAGTCGTTGGTGCTTTTAAAGCGATAGAGCATCAGGCCCGAAGCCACAAACAACATGGCAACTACGCCAATAATTAGGGCGCTCGATATAATAACAACTCGGTGTTTTGAGTGCTGCAGAGGATAAATAAAGCGCCGCGCAGCCCCCAGAACTTCTTCACGAACTTCTTCAACAGTCTGACTAGTAACTCGGTCTTGATTGGGCGCTGGTTCTTCGTTAAGACTTAACTTGTCTTTAACCGCAGTCTTTACCCCATCAATACTTGGTTTCTTAGCCCCACCACTCTTTTTACGTCTCAATTTCATGTCGCCCCATTGTACCAGATTTAACAGGCATTAGCCTTAAAGAGAAGTTTCTCAAAAAGGCCTAGTTTTTAGGCGCCTTGAGGGCTTGCTCGGCAAAGTTTCCAACACCCAGCTCTTTAAGAGTCTTCACTAGTTTTTCTTGCATCCGATCAGGATGATGTACAAAATCGATCACCAAGTCTCCCACAAAAGTCTGAACCAAAACTGTGCCGTAGCCTAAGACCGTCTCTTGAAACCCCGATATCTGATAGTTGATGTTCTGGATCTTATCTAAACCAACGTCGACTACGGTTTTATCCCATAGCCCCTTTTGCGTAATGCTTATTAGGCGCTGGTCGGTCATGATGATGTAAGTAAAATGCCAGTCGATCCAAGACCAAAACATAAAAACCAAACCGACCAGCAGACCAAGTAACACAAACCACAAAAATTCTAAACGGGTTGGCCAGATCAGAGAAGGAATCATGCCGATCAGCAGACAAATTAGCACCAAGATCAGCCCTTTGCGCATAACTAAAGGATGCTTATGAAAAGTCATTAACACTTCTTCGTCTGCGTGTTGACCGTCGAACTCAGGCTTAAAATCGTCTTTAGCTTTGCTAGCCTTTTTAAACATGAGTTCTATTATAGCGGATTATGGCGTCCCGGGAGGGATTGACCTGACGGTCCGTTTCCTCACGTGCTCTCCGCCTAAGGCGGATGTGCGCGTTCGTCACGAACGAACCCGCCGCTACGCGGCACGGGGTTCTCATCATTTTCGAAAAGCCAAACGTTACAGTCCACCTACGGTGAACCGCAGCGTTTGGCGTCCCGGGAGGGATTCGAACCCCCGACGCCCGCCTTAGGACGGCGGCGCTCTATCCAGCTGAGCTACCGAGACACACTACAGTTAGTATGCCTCAACTCTGTTGCTCCGCCAACTGCTCACCCTGATTAGATCCATCGGGCTCAACAATTACCAAGTGGCACCGTCCGTAGGCTTGAGTCCAACGCGTAGTAAAGTCCGGCTTACCATACTCCATCTCTCCCCTGTGTTTGGGGTCGTGGACATTAATGTGCCGCCCAGTAGCATCAAGTAAGATGTTATTGTGCCAAACTCCTCCCGCTCGGGCTCCAAGGCCATTCGACACTAAAGACAGGACGCAGTAAATTCTAGCTTCGGGAATTCTTTCTTTAATTTTTTCGGTAATCTTATCGACAAAGCCAATGTCCGCTCCAAACATACTTAAAGTTTGAACTTCTATGCCGGTTTTTCTTCGTATGGCGTCAGATTGAAGCATTTTTAGATATGTCTCATCTTCCATCAACCCCGTTCCATGGACGTTACTTAAGCCATCATAAAGGCCTTGGTAGGCGTCCTCGCTGATTAAGTCCTGTACTACCATGGCAAAAGCACTTAAGGCGCAGTCCTGGTGTGCGCGCTGCTTTATAAACGGAGGTACTGTGAGTCGCCCCGCTGGCAGCTCTTGCTTGGCTGTTTCTTCGTAGCGCATAAAGGCTAAGTCTCTAAGAGCACTCAACTTGGCTTCTCGGATTTCGTAAATCTGCACGTAGTGATCCTTGCGGTCTTTAAATATCTGATTCATCGCCAGTCTTGCGCTTGGCGATCGGTATTCATCTGGCATTATGTACTCCGGCGTATAGGACGGGTCGAGTTCGAGGAGTCGGTCGCTAGTTTCCTCAAGAACGGCGGTTATGTCAGCTGCCATCGGGCCAGCTAGAGTTCGAGGTGCTGGCTGGACGTGCTTGGCCTCAAAGAAAGCTTCAGTAAAAACCTTTGCCCACACTTGACGTGGTGTTCTCTCGGGCAGGTTAGCGGGAATAATCTCGCCGTTCTCATCGTGTGTAACCCGCAGCGTTACACCCACCGATGCCAGTAGATCTAGCTGCGCTTGCGAAACATCGGCATCGCCAAGTGATGGATCTATCTCCTCTAGTGTCTCGATTGGAGCCAGTTCACCTTCAATAACATCCGCTACTTCCCACCCTGAGTCTTCTCCAGGGAGAACTGACGACATAGCGACTACTTGCGTTCGTAGGTCTCGTAAATGTGGATGTATTCAGACTTGTCGTACGAAAACAGCTCGTCCTTGCCAAAGAATCGGCTAACTTCTGACTGTCCGCTACTCTTGCTGTCTGAGGCGTGAATTAGATTGCGTCCGGTTCCGATAGAAAAGTCGCCGCGGATTGTGCCAGCATCGGCTTCGCGCGGATTGGTAGCACCAACTAAAACTCGTACCGAGTTGACGCACTCAAATCCCTCAACCGCCATAACAACTACTGGCGAGCTCTGCATAAACTTAGCTAGATCTTCGTAAAAAGGCTTCTCTAGGTGCTCTGAATAGTGCTGAGAAAGCAGTTCGCTATCAAGGCTGAGCATCTTCATGCCGATTAACTTAAGGCCCTTGCGCTCTAGTCTGGAGAGAATTTCTCCGACCAATCCACGCTGCACGGCATCTGGTTTAGCAATAATTAAAGTTCGTTCCATTTTAAATCCTGTTCGATCTTAGATATTTATCAGTAGTAATAGTACCAAAGCTAGAGCGATTCGGTAATACCCAAAGATCGCCAGACCATGTGACTTCAAATATTTAAGCAACCAATGGACCACACCAAGCCCCACAATTGCCGCCGTTAAGATGCCGACCACTGTAAGTGCTAGGTCATCTGTGACTGCTGCGCGGGCTTCATCATCGAGCAGTGTCTGAACCGAAGCTCCAAATATTACCGGCACGCCAATTAAAAACGAGTACTCCGCCGCATTTCTATTATCTAGACCCTGGCTGCGACCAGCTAAGATAGTAATTCCTGATCTGGAAGTTCCCGGAATTAACGCTGCAGCCTGAGCTACACCAACTATCAGGGCAGTTTTCTTTGAGATCTGAGAAAGCTTTATTTCTTTTCCCTTTTTTTGCGGAAATTTGGGCGGAAAAAGCCGATCCGAAGCAATAAAGAGCAGACCAACTAGCACTAACATGACAATCACCACCTCAACGTGGCGCACATCCTCGCTAAAAAAGTCGTTAAACAAAAATCCGACAACCGCAGCTGGAATTGTTGAGATCACTAGCAGTGTAAACAGCTTATAGTCACGCCCGCTCAGCACATTTTTAGCTATTTCAAAGAGTTTAGGCCAAAAGTAGATTACTAAGGCCAGGAGCGTTCCGACGTGGAGCATAACGTCAATTGCCAGTGAACTATCAATACCGGCAACTTCATCTAGCGCCAAGAGATGTCCGGAGCTAGAAACCGGCAAGAACTCGGTTAGCGCCTGAGTTACGGCTAGAATTAATATCTCAATTAAAATCATTGCTGTTATTGTAACTCATCTAGCCCTTACTGCTGGAGCTAATTTCGCGTCCGTTTCCTTTGTTGAGCACAGTGTAATGCTCCCCAGTTGCTGGTATTTTTATGGTGACTACAAAAATTATACAGCCTAGTTGCGTCGTCAAACCGACTTGAAACGGCAAAAATATCGCGCGAGATTTACAATATTTCGTTGTTTATTCGTCAGCTAAAAGCGTGCAGTCTAATCTGTTCTTTGATCGCATCCGCTCTTACGGATTTAAAGGCACAATCTAACGTGCCGCCGTTTTTAGTACAAATTCCGTTGTTTTTTTATCTATGCCCTAAACAGGAATTTTGTTATGTTATGTTTTTACTCGAGTAGCCATGGTCTATTCATTCATTCTAAAGCCAGGTGCTGCCATGACTGAAACCACGCAAGGTGCTCGGACAATGTTTTTGTTGTAAATGCTATTGGTGTTTTTACAACAGGTAAGTCCCCCTGAGTGACATTTAGTGCTCCGAGTCAGCTCCGCTGGTTTAGATCTTAGCCCTCTTGAATTTTCTTGGCCGACCTAACGACAACACTGCCAACGTCAGAATTAGGCCACCACATTAATTAACATGGCGGCGAAACTAAAGCTGAGTACTAGCATTACCTTTTTGGTATTGTGCGACACTAAGCGTAATATTGATTTATGAACTTAAGTAACGTTATCGTCGACTTTTTAGAGCATTTAGAAATCGAGCAAAATCGCTCGCAAATGACAATTGCCAATTACCACCACTACCTTATGCGTTTAGTTGAGTTTAGTGACGATGTTGATATAAGCAAGCTAGACGCCGAAGTAATACGTCGATGGCGCCTTTGGCTCAATCGATACAAAGATGCTCACGGGACGGAACTATCTAAGACTACTCAGAACTACCACTTAATTGCGCTGCGCAGTTTGCTTCGCTACTGCATGAAAAGAGATATCAAAACCCTCAGCCCAGATAAGATTGAGTTAGCCAAAGTCAGCCGAAAACAGGTTACATTCCTAAGTATCGAAGAAGTTGAACGACTGCTAGACCAGCCTGATCTTAGTAAGCTAACAGGGATGCGAGACCGTGCAATTTTAGAACTACTCTTCTGCGGGGGCCTCCGAGTGTCAGAACTTGTTAACCTAAATATCGATCACATTAACCTAAAACGATTAGAGTTTACGGTCCGCGGAAAAGGCCAAAAAGACCGCCCGATCTTTATTAGTGAACAAGCCGGTGAAGCAATTGGACGCTATCTTCAGGCCCGTCAAGATAACTTTCGACCCCTGTTTATCCACGCTGGCGGAACGCAAAGTGCGTTAGACGAAGGCGAATACACAAGGTTGAGTACAAGGAGTGTTCAAAGACTAGTTAGTCGCTACGCTAAGCTTGCTGGAATTACGAAAAAAGTCAGCCCACATACTTTGCGTCACTCGTTTGCCACCGACCTATTGATGAACGGGGCCGACCTGCGCAGCGTGCAGTCTTTGCTGGGACACAGCAATATTGGCACCACCCAGATTTACACTCACATTACCGACCCTCACCTGCGCGACGTGCACAAGAAATTCCATGGTAAAAGCCGATAGTAGCCCCTGCTTTTTTTGTTAGAGCTTAGAAGTTTACTAAGTTAGAAGTCGCACCAGCTGGAAGCAAAGTTTTCAGCCGTGTTCCGAGTGGCAAAGGTCTTACAAAGCGAGTTGCCGCTGATGGTTATGTAGTTGGCGTCAGCTGGATCAATCCAGCCATCAACGGTGTCGTCTGGAATCTGCAACAGAGCCTTAAAGAAGATGCGATTAAGGTCTAGGGTTGCCTCTATGCGGCGAAATACGTCACCTGAGCGCCCAGTTACATCGGCAATTATCTGTCCTTGGTCCATCCCAACATCTACTCGCTCACCGGTGTTGCCAGGCTCTGACCAGCGGGTGGCGGTGACCTTAACGGTGGCGCTACGGTAACGGGTACTGACCGCTACAGCAATGATGTCACTATTGGTCGGCAGGTTGCGGATTTCGCGCACGCAAGCAAACTCACCGGGGAAGAATTCAACGGTAAGTACCTCGCAGTAGGTTGCGTGAATGCCGCCATCAAAAGCACCGCTAAAGTTGCTAAATGGAGACTGGCTGTCTGAGAAAGGATACAAAAATACAGTTCTTTGCCTAAACTCAATTCCCTCTCGGTAAAAGAAGGTTACGCGGAGCAATGCTGGATATTGACGCTCATTCCAATCATCTTTGCGTAGAAGCTCTTTTTCTACATCGGTTGAAACATCAAAGTGGCCGTCGTTCGTTGGAGCTCCGGCTCCCTGCTCGGGTGTCTTGTGCCAAGCAATGTTGGCTCCGTCAGCTTGGCCGGGCAGAATTATGGTCTGCACATCGCCCTCACCAAGCTCGCCTGTCCATTCTGGGGCGGCACTGAGCTTAAGACAGGTATATTCCATGTCTAAATCGTCGGGTTCGGAGACCACGCTATCAAAACCAGTAGCTGTATTGCAGTTGCCGGCATTGTAGTTGGCGTTTAAATAGCTCTGAAAGTTTCCACTATAGCCCTCTGCCACCTCAACAATATAGGCGTTGGCCGCGTTTTTAAGCATAACTCGAGCGTCTGATAAGCCTGCCTCGGCGGCGTAGTAAGCTCTGGCGGATAAATCGTCATCGATTGCTTGACGCTGTTCGTTAATGCTTAGTCGTAAGAAGCCAAGCGTTAGGATCGATAACACAATCACCAGCAGCAGAACCGTGATGATGGCTACAGCACCTTGTTCGTTATGTTTAATTGATTGACTAAAACGCATATGCTCTCCTACTGCCTTGAGGTTATCACACTTGTTAAGTCCACGACATCACAGTAAGCGGAGGCTGGTCCAGACACAACTGCACATCTAGGCAGACCGGTATCAGTATCAACGGTCAGTCGCTCACCGGTTGCCACCATTGCCACCATCAATCTGTAGGTTTCATCCGCCCCAGGAACAGGGGTAACGTTAATGTCCCAGACCGAAACTTGATCAGGCAACAACGGTTCTCTATCGCTCCACCCAGAAAGACAGCCCTGCCCTGTCCAGAGCCGAGCATTAACCCCGGCTGCAGCCTCATCGGCATCGGGTTCCTGCCAGTAATAGGTTTGTCCGTTCTCAAGACAAAGCATGCGCTCAATCTCCGGCGGTAATAGCGAAGCACAAGTTGCAGTTCCTTCATCGCACTTAGCATAAAGGGCGGTGTCGATGCGATTATGTCGAAGGTTGCGGGCCAAATCTTCAATCATTATACGAGCGTTATTGTGGACTTCTCGGACCACCACACCCTTGGTGTATTGCCGATTTATAAAGATGAACCCAGTGGTCATAAACACTAAAATAAAAGCAAAGAAGGTCATAGCCAGTAAAAGCTCGATGATCGTAAATCCGCGCTGGTTGTTTGGTCGGCTCATGTTCGTGGCACCCTCAACACTAGTCCGGTTTCTTGAGCCGGGCTATCACCTATGCCTTCCCAGCACGCCCGAATAGTAAAGTCGACGGTCTCACTGGTGGGAGATAAAGCGGGTGGTCGCTCTACCCAAATATAATAAAACTCACCCACTAAAAGCGGCTCTGGCTGATATACCAAGCCTGATTCGGTAGTGTCAATGCTAAATCCAGGACCGGTCGGAGCAGAATCACAAAAGCCAGGCGTTACAGCAGTGATATCGCCCTGTGTCGTTGTCAGCGGCGTTCCGATGTCCATACCGCGCTTTACGAGTTCGGCTTGACCCCTTAACAGATTAGAGACTTCGGTTTTTTCTAGTGCCGACTGATTAATGCGGGTCGCTCGGTTAGAAATAGTAAACGAGCCAGCTAAAACCATCGAAAGCACCACGGTTGCTAGCAAAACCTCTACTAACGTATCCCCCCGCTGGTTGAGTCTATTCTTAAAACTCATTACATCGCTCATCGTTAAACGTTAACTGACTAACATTGTTGGTGGTCTGGGCAGAAACTTCTATACTAACGCGCTCGTTGTTAGCACCTCTAAAGCAATAGATTGAGTCTCTCATGTCGGTACCTCCGACCATAACCATCTGTGGAAACTGCATGCCTTCGGTGATGTCATCCTCTGCTCGATAAGAAATTGCTACCACACCCGAGCTTCTGGGCAGCCTAATGAAGCCGATGTTATTGTTGGCAATTCGCGGATCATCAGTGGTTGCTAGGTCTACTACATTTCCACCCAAGAACACGGTGCCCCATTCGATTAAGTATCTCGACTGAGCAACCGAGCGAATGTTTGCTCGGAATAACTGTGTGTTTAAGCTGTTGGCACTATCGACTTCAGCCTGCGTTAAGTTTTCGCCAATCATAGTGTGAATAGTAACTTCACCGTTTGGCTTAGCCGGATTCCCGGCATAATGGAACTCCATCACGTAGCCCATCAAGATGCAGTCATCTGCCTTGCCCGGAAGTCTTACCTCAGAGGAATTACAGAAATTATTGGCCTCACGAGTGTTAACGCCTGTATAAACATCGCTAAATACGTCTTTAACCTGAGCATTAAGCGACTGCATTGAGTCAGTTAACTGAACGCTTCGAGTTCTAGCGCTAATACCAAAAAAGCCAATTATAAATAGCAACCCGCTAATAGCTAAGAAAAGCGTGACTTCTATAATCGTAAAACCGGACTGATTGGACCGCCCGCTCATATCTGTTGAATTATATCATAAGCGTAATCAGAATGATTGCTGATTTTAGCCAGTGAGCAGAATGCTTGCACTATACCAATCAACTAGAGATTGGCCCCAAAGCACGGCAATAAAGAAGCCGAGGATTAAGTATGGACCAAATGGCACTTGTTGGTTACGGCTAAGTTTATGGGTACTCATCAACACAATCGATACAAAAGAACCAAGTAAGCTAGCCGTAAAGATCGCAAGCAATGCTAGTTGAGGTCCGAGCATAAGGCCCATCAAAATACCAAGCTTAACGTCGCCGCCGCCGATCCACCGACCCTTAGACGCAGCAAACAATGCCCAAAAGATTCCAGCACCGCACAGCAGCCCTAAGGCAACGTGTCTTAGCTGATCTTGCAGTCCTCCATATAGCAGTACTTCTAGGCCAAGATAGCCCGCTGCTAAGGCAATTAACGGGAAGAGAATCCGATTTGGCAGAATCATCCACTTCAAGTCATAGACGAACAGAGCGACTAAGCCCACTAAAATAACCTCCCAAACTACGAAGCGCAGCAAACCAGCATCTACAAAGCCGTCTGGCCACCAAACATACGAAATCACCAAGCACAGCGCTGTAGCGGCCTCAACTAAGGGGTACTGAGCGCTTATTGGCTTCTTGCAGTAACGACAGCGCCCTTTAAGGCTTAGCCAGCTTAAAACTGGCACTAGGTCTTTAGTCTCTAGTTGATGTTTGCAGCTAGGACACATGGAGCGCCCGCGTACAACCGAGAACTTCTTTGACTTAGGCTTGAGCTCCTGCTGTCGCAGTCGCCAAACCAGGGCATTTACAAAGCTTCCCAGCGCAAGCCCAAATACAGCTATAGCAAAAATTATCATTGTCCTTATGCTAGCAAAGAAATAACCCGGCGCAAGTCCGGGTTATTTAATCGGTGCTAGATTATCTAAGTAAACTAAGCGTTGTCCTCGCAGTAGCTACCGCCACCCTCAAGCATAATAACAACAGCTACGTTTCTTGCGCCGCCTGAGGCCAAGCCAGCAAGAGCTGATCCGGACTGACATACAAGTCCCGATCCAACCACGATGTCGCCTGGTTCAGGGTCATAGGTGCCACCAGCGTATGCAGCAAGATAAACAGTTACGTTTTCCACCTGGTAGTTATTGCCAGTAGTAGGATCGGTTATTCCCTCTGGCAAATAATCTTCCATTATTGGATCAAACGTTGCATTGTTAAGAATAGCGGGGTACTGTCCGTTATTGTTGCCGGCATAAGTTTCAAGTGCGCCCAGTATCCTAGCGGCGTCCTTCTTTCGCTGCGTATCACGACGTGATTTTTGCAGTTGTGGCAAGGCCAAGAAGACTATCAGAAAGATCAATCCTGCGATTGCAAGGACGAGCACGACCTCGATGATCGTGAAGCCGCGCTCGTTTTTCTTCAACATATTATGTTGCCCTTAGTTGCTTATTGGTTATCCTGGCAGTAAGAACCAGTTTCTAATCGCATCACTATAGCGATATCTCGGCTACCAGAACCAGTTGCAATGGCTTCGCCAGAACAGACACCGTTAGTAGCATATCGGAAGTTACCTGGTGTGGTCCCTGCGCTACCTACTCCAAAAGTTGAAGTAGTTGGTGTTGTGCCAGTTGATGGTGGGTTAACACCATAACCAAGACCGCTGGTTGGGTCTAAGTAGTTGTCCGATAGGTACGTTGTTGCAAAGCTGGTGAAGCTGTTTGCTCCACTGGCAGCAGCAGCTGGATATACTCCGCTGTTGTTACCGGCATAGCTCTCAAGTGATGAAAGCATACGGCCAACGTCATTCTTGCGCTGTGTGTCGCGTCGTGAACGTTGTAATTGTGGCAAGGCTAGGAAGACGATCAAAAAGATCAATCCTGCGATTGCCAGTACTAATACGACTTCGATGATGGTGAAGCCTGATTCTTTACGATTGGTTGTTTTTTGCATGTTTGCCACCCTCCTGTTAGTTGGCATTACATATAAATGCTCATGCCCTGATTGTACTAAAGCTTAACCGTATTGCAATAGATAAAATCAGATGGATGCAATAACTATCCACAGGGTGCCTGCAAGGCGGCTATGACACCTTTTAAAAAAGGTGCCCCAAAACCTTCCCGTTGCTACCAAAACATAGTTTCTTTTGTCGCTTGCCAGCGACGTGGCATTGCCACTTTTTAAAAAGTGGCTCAAAACTACCCCGCTGCTACTAAAACACTCATGAACTTGTTTCGCACAGAACTTGGGTTACTGCGGAGTACGTATGAACAGTCCTCGTCACGCCATGTTCTGTCCTTACAAGTTCAGAGATTTTAGTAGATGCGGGTTTATCCGAACATCTGACCCTATTTTCAGGGATGAAGCACAAGGAAGTTGTGAGTAGTGGAAGGGTTGCTGTGCGTATAGCACTGCGCCCTGAGCAAGGGAACAACTAACGCAGAGCTCGTGGTGCGAGCTGCTCCGCAGCTCGGCAGACGAGCGGTGATTCGCCCTGAAAAGAGGTCAGACGGCTATGGATTGGCCAACTAGGCCGTAAACTGGTAGCAAAATCGCCGCCACCAACAGTCCCGCCACCAAGGCCAAAACAATCATTAACACTGGTTCAATGGTCGAGGAAATCGCTTTAATTTCGTCATCAAGTTCTCGCTCGTAGTAAAGGGCGGTCTTTTCAAGCATCTTGTCTAAGCTGCCAGACTGCTCACCAATTCGGATCATCTGCGGAACCAATGGCAAAAAGTTCTGATCGTCTTTTAGAGACTCAGACAGCGCCGTACCAGACTTAACTCTCTCGGACGCATGCATAACTGATTCTTTAATATGTACGTTATTTACAGCGTCTCCGGTAATGCGAAGCATTTCTAGCATCGGCACTCCACTGGCAGTTAGCGTTGTAGCGGTTCTAGCAAACCGAGCCATGTACATCTTCATAAACAAACGACCAAATATCGGAGCTGTCATCTTTAGCCTGTCACCGGCTCTACTGCCGCTACTGGACCTAAAGTATTTGGCGATCATGTAGCCAACAATTCCAAAAAGAACGATTAGCGCATACCAGAACTTGATAATAAACTTAGCGATTGCCAGCATAAAAGCTGTAATAAATGGCAGTGATTGTCTCAAGTCAACGTAAAGCTGCTCAACCTGGGGCAAGACAGTGGTTAACATGAAGATCACAACGCCACAAATAACCACCAACACAATGATTGGATAGATCATGGCTCCACGAACTTTGGCAATAACTTCGGCGTCTTTTTCTTGCTGATCAGCGATGCGCTCCAGGGCTTTATCGAGCGTACCCGACGCCTCACCGGCTGCCACCAAGCTAACAAAAACTGTGTTAAATACCTTAGGGTGTTTTGCCAGCGAGCTAGCAAAAGTGCCACCGGCTTCAACATCTGTAATAACCTCGCTGATTATCACCTGTAGAGGCTTGCTATCAGTTTGCTCTGACACGGTTCTAAGCGACTGCACCAGCGGAAGACCAGAGTTAATCATGGTCGAAAGCTGACGAGAAAACAGAACTTTATCTTTAGACTTAATGCGGTTTCCAAACCGACCCTTCAGACTGGTGTCTTTGGCGTCTTTGAGCTTGATTTCAATTGGCGCCAAACCCTCTTTGCTGAGTTGCTTGGCAGCTGCCCGCTCGTTATCAGCCTGCATCAGTGCGGTGATTTTTTCACCGGTCTTGGAATCTCTGGCTGTATATTCAAAAGTTAACATGGTTGTTTAGCCGCGCATTAGGCGGTCAAGCTCCTCGATATCAACCGCAAAGTTGCGGGCTTCTTCGTAAGTTATGGTTCCGGCGTGAATTAGCGATACTAGTGTCTTGTCCATCGATTGCATGCCGTGCTCAGCACCGGTTTGAATTACGGCATCAAGCTGGTGAGATTTGCCTTCACGGATGATGTTACGAACAGCTGGCGTAGCTACCATGATTTCAGCCGCCACCATTCGCCCACCGCCGATAGCCGGAACTAGACGCTGCGACACAATGGCCTGCAACATGGCGGAGAGCTGAGCCCGAATCTGTGGCTGCTGGTGTGGCGGGAAAACGTCAATCATACGGTCAATCGACTGAGCAGCCGAGTTGGTGTGAAGGGTTGCAAACACCAAGTGGCCAGTTTCGGCAATGGTTATGGCTGCAGCAATAGTTTCGAGGTCGCGCATCTCACCGATCAGCACAACGTCGGGGTCTTGGCGCAAGCTTGAACGCAAAGCTGCCGAGAATGAATAGGTGTCGTAGTGAACTTCTCGTTGCACTACTACAGACTTCTTGGATTTGTGCGTAAACTCAATTGGATCTTCGATGGTAACAATGTGCTCAGCACGCTCGGTGTTAATCTTGTCGATAATTGCAGCCAGCGTTGTTGACTTACCTGAACCGGTTGGACCGGTTACAAGAACTAGGCCACGTGGATACTCGGCAAATGAGCTAACTACTTGAGGCAGACTCAGCTCGTCGATGGTTTTAATCTCATTAGGAATAAGGCGAAGTGCTGCCGCCATGTTTCCTCGCTCATGAAAAGCGTTAACACGGAAGCGACCAAGATCGCCAAAGGCAAACGAAAAGTCGAACTCTTTATCTTTAATAAGTATCTGCTTTTGGTCCTCGTCTAAAATTGCAAAGACTAGAGATTCTACTTGTTCTTCATTAAGATTTTCGGCACCGCTAACGGCTTTAAGTGAGCCATCAACACGGAGCATTGGCGGTAAGCCAACTTGCAAGTGAAGGTCAGAAGCTTTTTGCTTGATGACTTCTTCTAGTAGTAGTTCGATTCTTAGATTATTCGCCATTTGTGTGTCCCCTCCCCGGAGTATTAGGCGCTGTCAATGGCAGCGACGCGATTAACTTCCTCGAGCGTTGTCATCCCAGCCAGAGCCTTCAGGTAGCCGTCCTCGCGCATGGTAATCATACCTTGCGCTTGCGCTGCTCGTTGAATCTCACTACTGGTTGAATGATTAAGGATTAACTCCTCAATGTGCTCGTCGATCTCGAATACCTCATAGAGGCCGAGACGACCTTTATAGCCGCCCGGGGCAGATCGCGTGTCTTTGCCCTTATATAAAGTATAAGCATTTTGGTTAGCCAAGGGCAAGCTCTCGTATCCGAGGTCCTTGGCAACCGCCGACATCTCTTCCTGGTTTTTGGGCAAAATGTGACCGATAGTTTCATTGATAGCCTGAGTCTCAACCTTGCTAGACTGATAGACCTCAGGCTCGCCGCCGATTCGTCTAACCAATCGTTGACCGATAACAGTATTAACCGTCGACGCAATCAAAAATGGCTCGATTTGCATGTCGAGAAGTCGAGGCAAGATGCCGGCAGCCGAGTTGGTGTGAAGCGTAGAGAAAACCAAGTGACCAGTCAAAGCTGCCTGAGTTGCCAGCTCGGCGGTTTCTTTGTCGCGGATCTCTCCGACCATCACTACGTCTGGGTCTTGGCGCAAGATTGAGCGCAAACCAGTAGCAAAAGTTAGACCAACTCCAGGGTTAATCTGAATCTGGTTAACGCCGCTAATTTTGTACTCTACCGGATCCTCGAGCGTCACAATGTTGATTTGCTCGTTCTTAATTTCCTTGATCATGGCGTACATCGAGGTCGACTTACCAGAACCAGTTGGGCCGCTGGTTAGAACCATGCCGTTAGGACTAAGCAGGCCTTTTTTAATGGTTCGTAGTGCTCGGCCGGTGTAGCCCATGTCCGCCAAATCCATGCTAGTGCCGGTTTTATCCAGCAAACGAATTACTATCTGCTCGCCCCAAACGGTTGGCGAAATCGCAATACGCAGGTCGATCTCTTTTTGCTTCACTTTAAGAGTAAACTGTCCGTCCTGAGGAACTCGGTGTTCATCAATCTTTAAGTTTGAGAGAATCTTTACTCGAGACACCAGCGCGGCTTCGGTGCTTTTGGGCAGATGCATGACTTCGCGCAGCACGCCGTCGACTCGAACTCGAATTTTGACTTCTTTTTCGGTTGGCTCGATGTGAACATCGGAAGCTTCGCTATCGGCAGCAAATTCCAAAATTGTAGTTAGCGCGCGGCTAATCGGCGAATCTTGTGAAACCGTAACAACTTCTTTATCACGGCCCAGCTCGGTGGTGGCGTCCGCTAGTTCTTTGGTATCGATACCTTTTATGCCTCCGCCGGTGGCTTGTCCTAAGGCGTCTGTAACTCCCCGCTTTATATCAGTGCCATACTGGCTAATAACATGCTTAATTCCCTCCTCGGAGGCCATATAGACCTTAAGGGGGCGTCCAATCTTCTGACTTAGGTAGTCGGCTGCCTGAACGTTATCGGCATCTAGCATGGCAACTACTAGCCGATTCTGCATTTCTCCTAGCGGAACCGCCATAAAACGCTCAGCCGCATCTTGTGGCAGTAGATTTAAGATATCTGGGCTAACAGTTGCTTTGCTTAAATCAACGTATGGCAGATTTAAAACTTTTGCCGTTGCTTTGGTTAGTTGTTCCTCGCTAACTTTGTGGTTCTTAATAAGGTACGTTAGCAGCGGCTCGCGCAGCTGGCTGGCCGTTTTTTTGGCATCATCTAGTTGGGGCTTGGTCATTGCCCCTTGGGTTACAAGCAGATCGTAGACCTGCTGCTGATTGGTTTCAGATAGAACGCTCAAAGCTAACTACTCCTACTGAAAGGGGTTGTTGCTGTTGGACTCACCGATGCGTATAAGTTCGGTTGGGTTGAGGTAACCCTCCGCAAAAATCTTGGTGTCCGGTTGCGGAAAGTCAGCATCGATTGGAGCTACAATTTCGACTTCCGTGCTACGACTAGCCTCGGTATTGATCAGCATGTCAAAGACAAACCATGAAACCATTAAGCTGACCCCGACTACTAGAATCAGTGCTGCTATATCTTTTTGTTTCATTGGATTACTCCTTTGCTAATGTCGAGGTTGGTAGAAGGCTGGTAGAAGGTGCTGATCTGTAAGTCGGCGGTCATGACATTATCGCTACCACTCATGCGCATGCTGTCGATTCTAAATGGTCGTATTGAGCGTTCTAGTGATCTCACAAACGACTGGACATCACCATATGTTCCCTCAATAGAAACGCTAAACGGAATCTCTACTGGTTCTGGTGTAGCGCTGGTTCCTACCGCATCAGTTGATGCGTCGGTTCCGGCAAACGAAGCTAGGCTCCCACCGGTTCCGGTAACGATTTTCTCGACTGATGTCGCAACGGCTGGAAAGTCATATTTGCTTGGCAGCGCATCAAGTATCAACTGTGAGTCAATGTCCGAAGCCTCAAGCGCCACAAACGAGTTTTGGAGTTCTTCGGCGTTAGTGAGGTTAGTGTCTAGCTGGTTGCGCGCTGTTTCTTGCGCTGCAATGACCCTACTCTGATAACCTCGCTGATCCCACAAAATCTTACCAATGACCAAAGAGGCCGATACGATAATTGAACTCACAACGAGAGTAATAAAGATATGCGCGTTGGCCTGCTGAATTAGGACTCGCTTGTCGTACGATTTTTTGATTGGTTTCATGCCAAGCATTTAGTTACCCTCCGAAAAGACTGATGGTTTTTCTTTACTAGACACCGTGCTGGCGATAGATGGAATCGACATAGTAACTACTTTGTCCGAAGCAAAGATTGCTGGATCAAACTGCATCGATAAAACA
Source organism: Saccharimonadales bacterium (SeqCode) (assembly GCA_041751215.1). Lineage (GTDB taxonomy): Bacteria > Patescibacteriota > Saccharimonadia > Saccharimonadales > JBGSXW01 > JBGSXW01. The sequence goes on from JBGSXW010000005.1 coordinate 28,289, forward strand.
AAGCCAGTTGCAAACCGAGACTCAGCCTGCGGGTCGCGGCCAATGCTGGTTAGAACTACATTTGGAAAGGCCGGTAGCGACACGTCTTTTAGGTCAGCCGTTACGTATGAGGCGTTTTTGATGGTGTCGACATAGCGGTTTACGGCTTTAAAGTTAGTGGATCGTCCGGTCAGTTGGATCTGTTGAACTGCCCCTTCAACTGAGCCACCGAGACTCATCTCGCTGGCATCAAGCACGACATCAGCGGGTGTAATCTGCGACAAATATCTAAAGAATCGACTTATCTCGGGCGCCTGAGCATGAAGTCCGGGCAAAGCCTTAAGTTGAGACTGAACAGTTAGAATCTCTGGCAGTTCTGGAATTGCCTGAAGCTCGCTGGCCTTGCTAGAAATATCGGTCTCTAAGTTAGCAATGTGACGCTTTTGCACCACGTATACACTTAGCGTCAAAATAACGACGATCGCTAAGAAGAAGCCACCTATTCCGAGTGCGGTGAGCACGATAATCCGCTTTGCTCGCTGAGCCTTTAGGAATTCTTGCTTAACATTTGGTACCAGGTTTAGTTGTATCATATTATTCCACCCTCAATGCTAGTCCGGTAGCCACGCCAAACTGGCTGGATACGGCAATTAATTCGTTGTAACGATCCCTCGGGTAGCTCACGTTTGTCCAAGTATTACCGATCTCGACCGGTATGTGGGTTTGATTAGCTAGGTAAAGTGGAAATTCTGGCAAAGTTGAAGCGCCGCCGGTTACGACAATCTTTTCTAAATCTTGGTTGTAGCGAGTTTTAAAGAACTTAACAGACTTATCGACTTCGCTAACTAGGCTGTCTACGGTGTGCTGCAGGGCTCGGAATACTTGGCCTTCGAGCTTATCTTGGCTCAGTCCAAACTTGTAGACGAACTGTTTTGCCTGGGCTTCGTCGACATTCAAGTTTTGCATGGCAGCTTTAATGAATGATGATCCGCCAGTTGGAATCGAGCGCACCAGTTTTGGATTGGCAGCGGCGCTAATTACTAAGTCTGTAGCGTGGTTGCCGATATCTAAAATCATTTGCGGGGTTGAGGTGGCTGGCGGCGTCAAAGAACGCACCAGCGCCAAGGCTTCAGGCTCTAAGGCAATGACGTTAAAACCTGCACCCTCTAGGCTGTTGAGCCGAGATTCAGCAAAGTCGTTTGGAACAGATGCGAATAGAACTTCTACTTTTCCGCGATCGGCTGGAGAATCTCCCAGTAGTGACCAGTCAAGCTTAACTTCGTTTAGTGGCTGTGGAATAAAACTTTCTGCCTGGTAGGCGACCGTTTTGCGCAGCTCAGCTTCTTCTAGCTTTGGAATATCGGCTACGGTCACAAAGCTTCGGTTGGCGGGTACGCCAACAGCGACATTGCGAGTTGTGATGCCAGTTTCGTTAACTAGAGCAACAATGGCGTCGATTAAACGCTTTTGATCTGCCGGAGCATCACTTTGTGCAGTTTTAACGTCTACTGCCTTTTGGCCGTAGCGCATTAGCACGCTTTGTCTTCCGGAGGTTTTTATCTGGACCACCCGTATCGCCGAGCTTCCGATATCCAAACCGAAGAAATCGCCGATACCGCTTAAGATTCCCATGGCGTCATTCTAGCATAAGCGTAATGTTGCTGCGATGGTTTTTCGTACTCTGTTGTGTATTCGGACTTGCCCACCCTATGCTCCTCTTCTTTTAATATATTGGCGGTAACTCTTTTATCAACGAAATGTTCGGTAAATCTGCATCCTCACTGTCACCGTCGAGCTGGCCACCTTGCGCTCCAAGAGGCGCTAGCAATAGCTCGCCGGGGTCAAAGCTGATAACTTCGCTGGCCCACAGTAACTGCTGGGCTGGAGTCGCGCTGTCACCGATCCTAAACAGGCCATTGGTAGTACCGCCGGTTCGCATCAAGAACAGCGACTTTGCGAAAATCTGCCCTTCCATCACTAAGCTTATTGGGCAAATCGTAGTAGACAGATTAAACCGTGGCGTATACGGCGCAGCGGTTGTGGCACAGGTGTAAATATTTCCGCCGTTGCCGGGTTCGTTAGGCAAAGCAATTAGCCGAGCATCGACTCGATCAACAGTTTCGGTTACCTTAATATCTCCGCCTCTGGTAATGATGCTGATCTGAGGAAAGAACAGCTGACCGCCCGATTCGTAAATCTCGTTGTTTAAGATGTTGTTCCTGATTATCACGTCTTGCTCAGTAATAATGGTGATCCTCCGAGGGTTGGAGTATGAGCCTGGAGCCGGCCGGGTGATCACAAGCGGTCCGCTGCCGGTGTGCTTATACAGTCTGTGTCCGTGTCCGCCAGGAGGCGTAGCTAGCACGAAGCTGTTGGTGTTAAACACGTGCGTTTCGCTGGGACTAAAGTAGGCTTCGGCGGCTTTGTAGTAGTCGTCAATACAGCGTGGTGTCGAAATAACCGAGTGTTGGGTTTTATCTTGGCCATCACTGTAGTAGTAGCCACGGTGGATAAGATTTCCGCCGCCTAGCAAGAAGCCTTCGCCTGGGACAGAGTTGGCAAACATTAAGCCGATTGCGTTAAGCAGGTTGTAGGGTGGATTCAGCCCAAGATCCATTTGCCTGGTGTTGGCGGAGGCAATTCTAGTGTTGCCGAGCCCATAAATTCCGTACTCTCCAGATGAACCTTGAGTGTTGGGAAGATTATTGCCATAAATGTGTCCGTCGTTGGTTGGGTCGCCGTCACTCAGGTTTCCGTAAGTCACCCCTGACATAGCCGAAGCGTCACAGCGCCCTAGAGCATCTGACCCATGTTGACTGGCAAAAACAGCCCCAGCCCATAGATCAGCACCTTGAACTTTAAAGTAAGGGCGATTGACTACAATGAAACAACGCCGTGTGCCAGAATTTGTTACCGAACTTGCACCGGTAGATGGCGGGCCTGTGTTGCCAGTATGCGGAGCCACGATTGCTCTAAAGCAGTATTCTTCCCCCGGGATAACATTATTAGGGACGTCGTATGAGACCTCTATCCAGCCACGACCCGAACCATACCCCCCGGTGCCCGGTGAGTCCGTACCATTACAGTTGCTTGCGGTACCAGATCCCGCCCCTGGAACACCAGCTGGGTGTCTAATTTCCCATCTTGAATGGCCAGCATGGTCCGGGTTTGGACTGTTGGCCACAATAATATTGTCGTTTGGCGTAGATGGATTACCTTCATAGCTGTTATAGGTTGAATTTATGCGCGTAAATCGACGACTGTTATCAAGCGTGCCATCTCCGTTAACTATAGATGGCGCTTCGATCCTAATTGCTAACGGATTAGCCGCCGATGCATGGTAAATGCCGTCGCCAATGTTACATACACTGGCCCTAACAGTAACGACATCTCCCGGTCCTACCTCTGTTGGCTGCCCATCCGGTACACCGTGCTTAACGACATGGTCGTATTCTGGCGGATCGCCTACACACTCGGTGTAAAAGTTTGTTCCGTGATAGCCGTTTGGCAGGTAAAACTGCACTCCATTGTTGCCGTCCACGTCGTACCAGATCCACTCGTATTTATGGTTTGCTTGGGGCGTAAAGTTAAATTGGCCCTCGGCATCATTGCCACCCATCGGCGCATCTCCTGGAACTGTAGCAAGCCTAGTGTTGGTAGTTCGATTCCAGAGCTCAAACCTAATGTTCAAGTCTTGAGGAATGCCTGCAGCTCCCCGGTCGGCATCATACCAACGAAGGGTTGTCGAGCTCCCAACAGAGCAGGGCGCGCCGAAACGTATATGAAAGTTATCTTCGCCGGAGGGATTAACTCTGTTCTGCATAGCCACACGGTTAGCATTTGAAGTAGCTCCAGTACCAGCAAAGCCTACATACCCCCCAGGAGCATGCACCTTAAATCCGTTGTTGCGCCCTCCCCACTCGCCCGAAGCATTTGCATACGTAACACGTAGTAGCGTACTTGAACTATTCGTGGTTGGATCATAAGTAAACCTAGCAGCCCCCACGGTAACGGTGCGCCATAACATGTGCCAATCCTTTCCTGCAGTGTCGGTGGTAGCTGGATTGCTGCCGTTTAATCGAGAAAAGGTGTAGTTGACCACATTTCTGGCATGGCCGCTTCTGCACTGTGTATTATTGTCTTGTTCGAACCAACCCAGAATAGGGTTTGCAGCAAAGGTGTCTACTGCGCCAGCTTTTGCCCTACAGAGAGCGCCATCAAATATCTCAACGTCTCTGCTTCCGCTAGTTATCTCTCCTGGGAAGGTGACGATAACACTGGCGGATGGCGCATCAATATTCGTCCCTGGAGGGTCGTGTATGTAGGTTGCGAGGTAAATCTGACTGCTGTGCAGGTCGCTATCGGGCAGCAGGCTGGGTGTTTGGGCTGAGGCGTCTTGGGCCAAGATTACACTAGAAGCCACGAGTAGAAAGGTGATTGCCAATAATCGATGGGCTTTTCTTTTCATTGACCCAACCTCTGTATCGAAAGCTTAATTAGCTGAACGGCTTCGACTGCCTCGTCACCTTGTTGCTCTGCTGTTTTTAAGGCCTTGTTGTACCAAGACAAAGCTAACTGATCTTGATTCAACTGCTCGTACAGCTGAGCCAGATGAAATTCTCCATGCAGCGTAAGGTCTTGATCGTTTGGCATTGAACCGAGAGCTGTCTCTAAGCACTCGGTGTCCTTAGCCTCTACGCAGACGGTTATCTTTGCCCGCACTGCAGGTATCTTCTCTTCGTCTGCTGACTGCTGGTAAATAGCCTCCAGCTGAGAAATTGCTTCATCGGTAGATAGCTCTTTACTTTTATGGGCAGCTACAACGTCCGTAATAGGATGAGCTATGGTAACAGGCCCACCTTCTACCAATTCTATGGATTCATTTAAACTCTCGGTATTAGAGTCTGTTCTAGTTATTAGCCAAACAACAAAAACCACACCCAACACCAGCAACCCCAATATCAATAGGGTGCTTCTTTTGTTGCTAAGCAAGGCTATAGTTTTAATCTTCATTTCCCTCAAAAAGCTTATGCCCAAATTGTAGATGTCCTCTAGGGTAAAAGCAAATTAAAGTGCTTATGTGTATTGACATTTTAAGCATTAGAGTGTATAGTGTTGCTCACTGTGATTTTGAGGTGGAAATCTCGTTAATCGCGGCACTTTTACAAACTGGGCTATCCAGGGAACAATGACTGCAAGATCAAGATTGTGGCCATCGTCCCCTGGATAACCATGGGAAAAACCGGCGCCTAACCAAGCGCCCCGAACCTCAGAAAGAGGTGATTTTGATGAAGCATCCCCGCTTCCTCATCGGAGCGCTCGCCATCATGGCGCTGTCGCTCTTCGCAACCCCGGCCTTCGCGGCCACCGCAACCATCAGCCCCGCCATGGGGCCGGCTGGCACCATCGTCAACATCAGCGGTGGCGAGTGCCTGCCGACGGAGGAGTTCCCGGTCCATCCTCGGGTCGGTTTCCTCGTCCGCGACGACGACGGCAACGAGATCCACTTCGACCTCAACGTCGATGTCGACGAAGAAGGCATGTGGAGCTTCAGCTACGAGATCCCTCTGGTGGATACGGAGTACCTGGAGTTCCTCGCGTTCTGCAGCGGTGGAAACGGTACGGATCCGGCTCAACTCGTCGACTACGACAGCCTGATCTTCACCTACGCCGAGATCGGCCCGCCTCCGACCACGGAACCCGAGCCGACCACGACCACCACCGAGGCACCGCCGACGACCGAGCAGCCGACCACCACGGTCGAGCAGCCCGAACCCACGACGGCCCCGACGGTCGCACCCACGGTCATCACCAACCCCGAGTTCACCTCGCCTCCCGGCGGCGGTGTCCAGACGGACGGTGGTGTCCCTGATGAGGCTGCGCACGAGCAGAACAACGCGCTCGTGTTCGGGATCATGGCCGGGTTCTTCGCCCTCATGCTGTTCCTGACCAGGAACAAGAAGGCCAAGAAGGTCAACAGCACGGAGTAGTTCTTCCCAGCAATGCCCAGCAAGCGAGCGGTCCGGGTGGGTCATTTGATTACAGACTCAACATCTGAACATCATCTGATCCACCCGGCCCTCGCAACACACTTTTCTAGGATAGATACAGATCTCACATCTGATTAACAGATGAGAAACCTATACCTGAACTAGAAACAACAGAGGTGACACTTTATTTCCACCCCTGTTATAATGGTATTGCTTTTTATTGACTAATTTGGTATAATATACAAGTTCAGTTGGGAGACTCTTAACTGATGAAGGATCAACATAATGATCCGACCTTACCAAGCTTTGGCAGCAAATTGTCTAGGGATTCTTACCCGGAACTACACCCCGCCCTCCCTGGGAGCACACCATCCAATCTATTCCATCGTACTCCTCATTCGCTTAAATAATCGTGAGAATCATCTGAGAACTTTCCGCGTAGGACTCCCTAGACAAGGGACATTCGTCATCTGGCGAATTACAACAAAGGAGCAACAATGCGCTTCCCCAAGCACATCCTGTTTCTGGTCTGGTTGACACTCGTGTTTTCCCTGACCAGCGGGTCGGTGCAGCAGGAGCGCTTCATGCTCCCTCCGCAACCCACCCAGGCGGCCGCAGAAGCACCTGCGACCACCACAAGCACCACCGAAAGGCGGGATCGTGTACCAACGTCCCAGGCGTCGACCAGACCCAGCAACCCGGCAACAACAGCTCCAGCGCAGCCGACAACGACAGCGCCGGAAACCACGCCGGAACCCGCGGGAATCCCCCGCGTGGTGGTCGAATCGATTGGGGTGGATGAACCGCTCGTCGTAGGCAACTACTTCGACGAGAACGGCAACATCTCCCCGCCGTGGCAGACAGCCAACCTCTACGGGGGCGGCTCCATGCCTGGACAGGTTGGCACGAGCCTCATCGCAGGCCACGTTTCGTCATCGACCTATGGACCCGATGTGTTCTACAACCTCGGGAACATCCAGATCGGCGACATCGTACAGGTCAGCGATGGCACCACCAACTTCACCTATCAGGTGACGCTCATCCGCGTTCAGGACAAGCGCCTGCTCGCAACCAGCGAAGCCCCTGGTGAAGATCCCGACGCCGTCATTCAGTGGTCTGACATGGAACGCGTGACCGATTGGTCCGTGCTCTACCTGATCACCTGTGGTGGCGAGTTCGGAAATGTCCGCCCGGGTAGTTTCGATTCGAACATCATCGTTCGAGCCGAGATCGTCCCCTGACCCCGCTCAGCCAGAGCAAAACCAGGGCTGGAGGCCGCATGAGGAGAAGGTTGATCGTACTTAACGATCCCCTTTACACTCCCTTGCGCGCCTCCAGTCCTAATCACACCCTTTGATTATTCGAACAGTTGGCCTAGCAAGGCTTAAGCCAAGAGTTCGAGAAATTAAGCTAGTTTAACCAGCCGACAACGGCTCCCATTACTAACAGAGTTATGAGCTCGTTAGCTACCGTCATTAAAGTAAGTAGTCGCGGTCGTTGCTCAAATAGGTCGTGTACGGAGACTCTGGTTAGCACAATTCCCAACCACAACCAAAAAGCCGTCATAACACCGGCTTCGATCTGAGAGACCTCAAAATAGGCCTCAGACACCTCCATAAACAGCACGAGCACGTAGGCTGTCACAAGCGATAGTAAAAAGGCCAAGCCCATTGCTGCGGGAGCACCGCGTTGCATGTCTTTATCGGTTAGTTTGACTAGTTTTTGCCACTTTGCACCCACCATCGGCTTGGAGTACCACCAGGCACCGACCAACATACTAGAGGCCGCACCGGCTAGCACAGCCCACAAATTTACATGTACGTCCATAATTATTCCTCCTGTGTTTATAGAGGAATTATACTCCCACCTGGCAAGGTTCTAGTCCTTTAGCAAGTCGTCGATCCAGTTTGGATCTAGATCGTTCGAGTCGAGAATAGTTGTGATGGTTTCTGGTTGTTTTTGCATTTTTGTTTTAACTTTAGTTTTTATATACTAGCATACTTCTTGTGTTTTGGCAAGAGCCTGCTAGCGACTCTTAAGCCACGGCTCAGAGCGCAGGAATAGTTTACTGCTCTTCTGTTGGCTCTTCGGGCTCTTGGTTGCTCTCTAGCAGCTTAGCGTCTTGCTCAGGGATAGTTAGAGAATTAGGGTCCTGAGCGTAGTGCATCCTTAAGCGCTCTTGCTCCGATGGCGTTGTAGCCTTTGCCGAGAGATACTTAAAGGCCGCGCGTTTTTTGGGATCAATGGATGAATAGGCGTCGGCATTGTAGTTAGCGTAGCGCTCAGCCTGATCACCAACCGTATCAGACAAGCCAGCTTCAAGAGATTTTACAAAGTTACCGCTCAAATCATTTTCTGCCAGAAACTGTTCGGCTTCGTCGGCTAATTGTGAACCTTGTGCATCGGCTTGAGTAGTTAAGTGTGCATCCGCCACAAGAAGCCTTGCTAGATCCTCAACGACTGGCTCAGTAGCCTCGCGAACTGCTTCGGCTGCGTTTTCTAGGTAGGCTTGTTCACGTTCTGGCGGGATCTGATTCATTGTTGTTGAGCTTGTTTGTATCTTATATTTACAAACATACATTAGCATACTTCTTGTGTTTTGGCAAGGTTGGTAGTTTAGTGGTGACTAAAATCTGCTGCGCGCTTCTCTTAGCTCTTCTTTGACCAACTGCATACGCTCTTTTGAACCTCTAAATGTGCCTTCTGCTATCAAACGCTCTACCAATCTAATCTGACCCCTAGTTTCAATCGTCGGTAGTTCAGAGTGAGGCTTGCTGTCTAAAAATCTTTGCAGCTCGCTTGTAAGCTCGTCGAATTCACTAGTCCGACCAGAGTGCCCATTATTTTTTCGGTGTTCGGTATTGCGCCGAATCATCGCCAGCCGCGAGGACGTAGAAATAACTTCCGGCTTAGGGACTATGGTCTTTGCTGGTTGAGAGGGCTCCGGCTTAGCTATCGGCTCTACAACTTCTGCCTCTTGAGTTATCGCTTCAGGCTCATTCTCTTCGTCTTCAAACATAGCGGCCACCAGACCTCTCAGCTCTTCATCGCTCTTGCCAATTGCTATGTCTATGATGATGCTTACATCCTGGGCTAGATCTGAGTCTGCGTCGGGCTCGTCCTCCAACGCTATCCTGATGAAATCATTGCAAAAAATTATCATGTCGGCGTAGCGCCGATCAAGAATCTGGTTGCCAATAAGGCGACCGTCTACGTCTTGAGCAATCGCCAGCAGAGCTTTTGGATACTCGCCGAGCTCCCCGCTAGCAGGCTGCTTCTGCGCAAATTCCTTAACCACACCAAGATAAGCCTCGGGGTTGGTGGCTAGCACTCGGATTAGATGCTCGTCGACTTCATCCGCATCATTTGCTGCCACTAGGCTCTCGACTTCACTCGAAACTAGCTGCTCATCGCTCACAGAACTGCTGCTCATCGCCCCTCCGGTTTGTAAATTTATGTCCTGATTTTGGTTGATGACACAAGAAACGGCAAGCATGAGCGTAATCAACTGATACACTAGGCGCTATGAGTTTATCTATCGGAATCGTCGGCTTGCCTAATGTTGGTAAGTCCACCCTATTTAACGCCCTGACCAAGAACAATGTTCTGGCAGCTAACTATCCTTTTGCCACAATCGAGCCCAATACCGGCGTGGTTCCGGTTCCGGACGAGCGTTTACCAAAACTCGCCGAGCTTTTTAGCTCGCAAAAGACTATTCCGGCGACTGTAACTTTTATTGATATCGCTGGCATTGTAGCTGGAGCTCACAAGGGCGAGGGTATGGGCAACGCCTTCCTATCTCACATTCGTGAAACCGATGCTATTGCCCAAGTTGTGCGAGCTTTTGATGACGGTGATGTCCAGCACGTTAGCAACGAAGTTAATCCCAAGAACGATATCGAAACAATTAATACAGAGCTGATTTTGGCCGACCTACAAACAATCGAAAACCACCTGCCAAAAGTTGCTCGCCTGGCTAAAAGTGACCCAAAACTTAAGGGCCAAGTTGAGCTACTTGAGCAAATAAAGCACGTGCTAGAGCAAGGCAAGTTAGTGATTGAGCTCGAGTTTAGCGAGGATCAGCAAGCAGCCTTAAAGCAGATTCATTTACTTACAAACAAGCCTTTTATCTACGTTTTTAACGTCGATGAGGCGACGCTTGCCGACAAAGCCAAGCAAGAAGAACTAAAATCTCTCGCCCCAACTGAACACGTTGTCTTTGTGAACGCCAAGCTAGAATCTGAGCTAAGCGAACTTGACGACGCTGATGCCAAAGAACTGATGGCCGAATACGGCATTAACGAGCCAGGACTAGACCTTTTAGCTAGGGTTGGCTACGAAACACTCGGCCTGCAAAGCTACTTAACGGCGGGCGAAAAAGAAGTTCGCGCCTGGACGATCAAGACTGGCTATACTGCCCCGCAAGCTGCTGGAGTGATTCACGGTGACTTTGAGCGCGGCTTTATTGCCGCTGATGTAATTGATTATGACGATCTAATCACCGCTGGCTCCTGGAGCGCCGCTCGCACCGCCGGCAAAGTGCGCATGGAGGGTAAAACCTACGTGATGCGCCCTAGCGACGTCGTTGAGTTTAAGTTTAACGTCTAGAGTTACGTACTAAGAATCCACTCGATAACTTGTTTTTTGAGCTTGTAATACTGCTCTTCTTCCATCTGGATGTTGGCTATGCAAAACCTCTTCCCTCTGGTGTGTGAACAAAACATACATTCGTACATATCTCCTGCATCACTAATAAATAAGCTGTTTGTAATGTTCGCAGACCAAGAAACCGAAAAGCTATTACTACAGTTTGTGGAGTCCTCTACCCGAGCGGAGTAGGCTAGGTTGTTAGATCTCTGTGAACCGACAACAAACTCGCTGTTTTTTGCGCCATCACTAAACAAAATGTTCTTGGAGTAATGTACATCCAACGATCGATAGACCATCTCCGACTCGTAGATATTGTCGCTTTCAAAAACATTTAGCGAGTCTAAGTACCGCTCGGTGGTCGTGTAGTTAATTTCATTCCAGGCAGCTAAAACATCTTCGAGACTGTTCATCTCCCTCGGAGGCGGTGTAAAGTCCTGAAACGGCACCACACCACTCTCGTTCTGAGAGTTTTTCATCGTGATGAACTTGACCGGATTGGCAGACTGAGCCCAAGTTGACTCGCCAGTGATTGAGTCGTTTACTTCGACTGGCAAACGCACATCGAACAAAAACTTCTGCTGAAATTGTTCCAATGTGTAGGGGTTCTTGTAGCCAAATATTTGAGCCACAATTTTATCCAAAATCTCTTGGGCGACCTTCTCGTTCACTATTGATCCTTCTTTCTGCGGTTAACCTTGAATCTACTAGACGAATGTTCGGACAAAATTGTACTTAGGTTAAGAAACTCTTCCTCGGGCTTTGGTTCTTCGGACACCTGCCCTTCAGTCTTTTGCTCTGTTTCTGAGGCTCTCTCAACAAACTTTGTTGGTACGGCTTTCTGCTCAACTGGAATCAGGTCGGCCGTACCATGTTGAAGCGGCGTAGCTAAGAAGTTTGCGTCAACGGTTCTAGCTTTTACGCACGGTATGATTTGACCATTAGCCGCTAATCTAACCAAGCATTCGCGTGGATTAAGCTCGGTTAAGATCTTAACGCGAATATCACTTTCTTTGAGCCCGCGGTCTTTCTCGGACTCAACTAGGGCTTTTGGTAGGTTAATCGATAAGTTTCCCTCAAGTGCGCGCGCATCTTCCTGAGAAACCTTGAACACATAGTAGTTGTAAACGTTGGCAAAAATTGCCGCCTGCAAATCGCGCTCAATCTGGCCAAAGTACTGCTGGCTCAAGATAACTGACAGATTAAACTTACGCGCCTCGGCCAAGACTTGAGCCAACGCGGGCGTCTGCACCACTGATACCTCATCAATAATTAAGATAATCTTTTCGTTAAAAGCTCTTGCCTGAGCCAGCAAGAAAATCTGTTGAATCAGCAAGCCAGCCACCGTCTTAACAACCTTCTCGCCCATGCTGACTTTGTTGAGCGAGAAGATGGTCAAGAAATTGCCCTTAACAACACTGGCCAGCGAGATATCGCTCTCTGCCCCCAAAGATGGTTGTAGTTGCATCTCCTCCACCAACGAAGTGATTGGCTGAATAGCCTCAGCGTAGTGTTGAGTGCGCATTTCGTTAAAGTCAGAGCCAAAAAAGTGCACAATGTTAGTCGGCACGTAGCCTTTAACATGCGCTAGTATCTGATTCCTAAACTCCAGATCAGTTAGCAGACGCTTCAGAGAGTCTAGCGACATGTTTTGAGCAGTAAATAGAACATATAGACTGAATCTTAAGGTTCGCTCCAGCCGTGGGTTAAACTGCTCACCAATCAGCGACCTAAACAGCACGGTTGTAAGTTCGGTTGCGGCTTGAATATCTTGGGCGCCCTCTGTAAACAGTTGGGTGCCTTCGTCGTGCGTGAAGTTGATGTTTTTACTAGATGGAATGTGCTTTAGGTCCTCGGCTAGTGCAGCGTGGGGGGTCAACAACGATAACTCGGTAGTTGTTGCGTTGCTCCGAGGCAGCCAAACGATCAATCATCAGACTTATGAGCTTAGATTTTCCGCTGCCGGTTGCTCCAACTAAAAACGAATGCTTATCAAACTCGTATTGAGGCAAGCCGATGAAGTACTGCTGGTTAAAGTAAGGAAAGCCATCAACACTAAAGAGCGCTCCGTGTTCGTCGCTGCTAAATAGAGGTGTAGCTTTTTCGATATCAAGATATTTAGAAATCGTCTTTTTGGTGTAACGACCGTTGTTGCCGGAAAAGTCGGCAGCAAGCAGGTTGGTTGGCAAAAATGTAAACATCTTGGGCGCTACAGAGTAAGTCCCAGCGGCGGTTTTAAAGTAGAACCGCCCTTTAACCACGGCTTTGTCTTTATTGACGGCTCTGACGTTTAGAACAGCGTATTCCAGATCCTCGCCACTTTTTACAGCATACTTTTCTTTAAAGTCTAGTAAGTTACCGCCGGCAACAAATTGCAGCATCCGCTTCTTTTTTCTGGTTTCAGGGATGTGGAACGCGTTTTTTGCAACTGGGCGCAAAAGCAATCCATCTAGGTTATTGGCAACCGCTCCAAGATCTTGATCGCTAAGCAAAAAATATCTAACGATGTTGTCTTTGATGCTGGTTACAATCTGAAACTTTGGCAAAACACCACTATAGGCATTTACCGCGTCATAGAGTTTTTGCCACTGTTTTCTCTCAACAGAATCAGTGAGCACATAAATTTCAAAGCAGTGTTTCAAGTTTGTTAATCCTTCTCAAGGATAGATTATATCAGGAAGTAAAGTGTTTAGGCTTTTCGGGCGGTAATTGCAAAACTATCGGACTCAAGATAGTCGGCTTGGCCGGCTTTAATGTACTCGGCTTTAAAGTCTTTATCGTGGCGTTTGTGGTAGGCAATCCCCTTAAAACCCAAACCCTCAAGTAACTCCCTTGCCTTGTCGGGATCATAAAAGTCGCCAGCGTAACTTGGCGAAATTGTTTCGATAATTGTTAGTTCAGCACCTGGCCTCATGAGTTCGCGAGCATGCAAAAGCGTTTCGATCTTTGAGTCAAACTTCGACACCCGAGGCTGAATAGAGGCTGAGGTTTCTGGTTCTCCGAAAACGTTAGCCACTAAGACCCGACTTACTTTTTCTTCCGGTATAAGTTCGTGAATTAAATCTCTATCATGTAAGGCCGTGTAAACCGCGTAGCGGCTAGGTCCGATGTGCTTTTCGTTCATATGCCGGTGAGATCTGGGATCGATGTTCCAAGCCACGTAAACGTTGTCTTCATCAAAATTATTCACCGAATCAGTCATGAGCATCGGGCGGCCTAAACCAGTGCCAACTTCTAAGGTCACTTCTTCGGCGGCTTCAATAGCCTCCTGAAACCTGGTGACCTCAGCGGCAAATGGATCTTCTAGGGTCTCAGTCATGATTAATTAGCTTAGGTGGCTAAAACTACCGTCGGGCTGTTGGCCAAACAATTCACCTTCGTCGTCGGTAAATTGTAAGATATTGCCAACTTTTTGGTAAGCAATGGCTTGTTCGGGTGGTTCGAGTGTTAGTAGCTCGCTCATGATTTTGCCTTTTGGATTTTGCTTTTGTTTTAGTTAAGTACAAAGCTACTGTAACAAAACTTAAGCGTTTTGTCAATTTTGTGATGTTGCGGGCTTTTCCCCCACCACCAGGTAGCTAAACGACGACATCCCGTAAGCAACACTGTACTTCATTAGCGCAGTGCGAAAGCGAATAGGAGTTTCATCGCCAGTCGTAACAATGTTAACAAATCCCGCCTCCTCAAGAAGACGCTCAGGCCCTAGCCTACTATCATCGCCTGCTAATAGGCGCGACGAATGCTGTGAGCCATTCCATGGAGTGTAAGTTTCAATCAGTACTATTTGGCCTCCAGGCTTAATCAGCTCCCTTGCGAGCCTAAGGCTTTCGAACTTTTGAGTAAGCGGCGTTGCGCCTAGGTATTTGGGAAGCTGGCCAGTACTAGGGTTAATCTTGGTACCAAGATAGTGCTCGAGCCCAGGTCTCTCCCCGAGCACGTTAATTGCTACCGCCTCATCTACGCTGTTGGACGGGACAATATCAAGCAGTCGTTCGGACTCTTCTATTGGCACGTGCACCGCTAGGCACCCATTGCCCATAAGTCTTTCCGTGTAGTAACGATGTTGCCGCGAATCTATGTTCCAGCCAACGTAGACATTGCCTTCGTCAAAGTGATGCGGCCCCAGATTGCGTGGCAACGGATTAAGTCCAGTGCCAATCTCAAAAGTGACGTGCTGAGCGCCTAAAATTGCATCTTGAAACTGATTGATTTCCGCTTGCCACGGATCGGTCATAACTTCTGTCATCGGCGCGACTATAACAGATTAAAACTAAGTAAACAAAAGCGCTTAGCGCCTACTCGTGAGCTGAGCTATCGGCCAACGCTGCTAACAGACTTAAGCAAGTAAAACCGTTCGCGGTTTCCTTTGGCACCTGATACTGCCGAATCGGCTTTGCCCAGGACTAAAAACTCTCGGTTAAGCCACTCTTCAAAGTTCTTGATGATACGACGACGCAAGGTGTCGTTTTTAATGACTCCGTTGTGCTTCTCGCGGTCTCCAGCCTCAAACTGGGGCTTTAGCATAGCTACAATTCGAGTTCTGGTGCCAGCTAGCTGCTTAACAGTTGGCAAAACTCCGCGCAATGAAATAAACGAGACGTCTATGAGAATAATGTCAGGAGGTGTAGAGAGTTTGCCAATTAAACGAATGTCGGTTTTTTCGTGCAGCTCAATTCTTTTGTCGCCGTGCAAGCTTTTGTGCAACTGATCTGTACCAACATCTACAGCGATCACCTTTTTAGCTCCGTGCTGCAACGCAAAGTCTGTAAAGCCGCCCGTTGATGAGCCGACATCGAGCACTACTTTGTCTTTAAAGTTCAGCTTAAAATCACCAGCAACCGAGGCTAGTTTGTATCCAGCGCGGGAAACATACTGTTCGTCACTGCCTAAAGTAACTTCGGTTTCTGCAGTTACTAGCTTTGCTGGCTTGGTGACAACAACTCCGGCTACCTTAACTTTGCCTAGCTGAATAAGAGTCTCCGCGTGAGATCTGGTGTCTGCGAGCTTGCGATCAACCATGGCTTGATCTAGTCTGATTTTTTCCGATGAACTCATGTTTTTTGCCGTTCTACGTAAGATCCGTCTCTTGAATCAACTAAAATCACGTCGCCAGTTTTAATAAAGATCGGAACCTGAACTTCTGCGCCAGTCTCTAGTTTGGCGACTTTCATAACCGTAGACTGGGTGTCACCCTTTACTACGTCTGGCGCTTCGGTAACTTTGAGCGGGACTTTAATTGGCAGCTCTACATTAATGACCCGGCCATCAAAAAGCTGAGCAGTAGCAGTTGCTCCATCCTTTAAAAGCTTGGCGCTCTCGCCCATAGAGTCGGACGAGACCTCGAACTGATCGTAGGTTTGCTCGTTCATAAAGAAAAGCTTGCCGCCGTCTTCGTATAAAAATTGAACTTTTTGCAGACTGACGTCGGCTTCTTCGACTTTGTCGGCACCCTTAAAGGTTTTGGGGATCACACTGCCATCGAGCAGGTTCTTAAGACGAGTATTCACAATTGAACCACCGCGACCCATCTGTTTTTGGTTGTATTCAACAACTTTATACGGGACCCCATCCATTTGGATAATGGTGTCTTTTTTTAGGTCGGTTATTGAGTACATGATTAGAACTCTCTTTTGTGCTTAGCGTAAAATGCGCCAAAAACCATGGAGCCAAAGATAACTGAGTTGGCGATAAAGGCAAGGGCCGAGTAACTATCGGCTTCTAGGTTGCAGCTTGGAATTTCTTGGTGGGTTTTCCAAGAGAACGGCAGCCCGTAGTTAGTCTCCTGAATAATTACCCCTTTGCCGTCAGCAGTTAGGCCAAATACTTCGGATACGAATACGGATCCTCCGTCTGAGCCATCAACACCTTCACCCGAGTTAGTAGACTGGCATTGCATATAGTCTATGCTCCGATTCGGTGAAAATAAGCCGGTTACGAAGATCTTGGGAGCTGGAACTAAGCCCAACAGCAAAGAGATAAACATCCCTGAAAGTAACGATAACGCGATGGCCTTTTGCATTACTACCTAACTACGAAAGGTAGTAATGCGAGGTGTCGGGCGCGCTTGATGGCAGTCGCTAGTTCACGTTGCTGTTTTGCGCTAAGTCCACTGCGGCGGCGTGATTCGATCTGCCCGTAAGCATTCACGTAACGTTGCAGGGTCTTGTAGTCTTTGTAGTCAAAGAATTCGACTTCTGGTTTCTTCATTCGTTGGGTATAACTCATATCTTCTTATTCCTGTTTACTTATATTGTAACTGATTGTTCTGGATTCTCGATCAGGTCGAGAATGACGTTTGCTAGGTTTTAACGATTTTGGTGAATCAGATGCACGGAAGATGCGAGTCGCGGAGTCCAGTTGTACATCAGCGTACCACTGGCGAGCAACGGAGCACCTGACACAGCAGATGGCCACCATAAATTGTTAAAAGGGGATTTCGGAGAGATCAACTGGCTCATCATCAATATCTTCGATGACAACATCTTCGTCTTTCTTTTTGCTATCAACTTTTGGTGCTGACGACTCGGTGTTAGAAGACTTAAAGCTCCCACCGCCAGAGCCACCGCCCTCACCTTGACCGCCAATAAAGTTAAAGTCTTCTACTACGACCTCAACCTTTGAGCGCTTTTGGCCATCTTGTTCCCAAGATCGACTCGATAAACGACCAGAAACTAGTAGTGGTCGGCCTTTTTGGACGTACTGATTAATAATCTCGCCAGCTTTGCCCCAAGCGACGCAGTCAAAAAAGTCGACGGCTTCTTGAGTTTCGCCGGCTTGATTCTTCCAGCTACGATTAACAGCCAGCGCAAACGAACAAACATTTTGCCCGTTTGGAGTAGTTCTTAGCTCTGGATCCCTGGTTAGGTTGCCAAGTAGTGTAACTTTGTTAAAACCTTTAGCCATATTTACGCTTCCTTATCTTCCTTAGGTTTCGGAGCCTGTTCGCCTGCTGGCGAATTAGCTTCTGAATCTTCATCGGTTTTGGTGTCTGCTTGCGTTGATTCAACTGCTGTCGGCACGGGTCCAGGCTTAGCAATAAGATATCGCAAAACTTCGTCGGTAATATTAAGAGTTGATTCAATCTTAGCAATTGACTCAGCTGGTAGCTCTACTTCGTAGTAAACGTAAACTGCGTTGTCCTGTTTTTTAATCGGATACGCAAGCTTGCGCTTGCCCCAGTTGTCGGTCTTGTTGATCTTGCCACCGTTGGCGCTTAGGATCTTCTCGACCTTTTGCATTGGTTTTTCCAGATCAATCTCTAGATCCGGGTGGTAGAGTGCGACAAATTCGTACTCATTCATGTAAAAACTCCTTTGGACCCTATCGAATAGATAGGGGCTCGCTCTTAAACGAGCAGGTTAAATTGTTATACCCAAACTATATCTGTTTTACCCCTGTTAGTCAAGCGGCTGAACCGAAGTTCTAAGTAAGTTCTAATAAAGCTCGGTGTTACAATTATGCCCATGAACGTACCAAAACTCGCTCTCGGCACCTACGGTTTCGGCGGCGCAAAAGAACGAGACCCAAACAACGACGACAGCAAAGATGTAGAGGTCGTAAAGCTAGCAATACACAACGGTGTCAGCCTCATTGACACTGCTCAGGTTTACGCAGAGGGTAAAAGTGAGGAATTGATCGGACAAGCCACCAAAGACCTTGCTCGCTCTTCCTACATGGTTGAGACCAAGCAATTGCCCGGAAGCATTAGCTACACCGACACAATGTTGGGGGTGGAAGCCAGCTTAAAGCGCCTTGGTGTGGACTACATAGATATATTTCTCTGTCATTCTCCAGATGCCAGCACAGACCTACGCGAGTTCTTTAAGGCTACCAATGAGCTTCATGAATTGGGCAAGATTAAACACGTTGGGGTCAGTAATTTTGGCCCTAAAATGCTCAAAATTGCCATGGAGACTTCTGACACTCCGATTGTCCTAAATCAGGTTAACGTTTCGCCTAGTTTTGATGACGTATTTGCGAGCGGAACATACGATTTTTGTAGAGAAAACGGAATTGAGGTCCAAGCCTACAGTGTCTTACGACGACTTCGTGAGAATGAAAAAACCGTCAAAGTCTTAGAAAGCATAGCCAAGCATAGAGATAAGACAATAGAACAACTGGCAATCGCCTTCGTAAACTCGTTGGGTGTGAAGATGGTCATCAAGGCAAGCTCTCAAGAACACTGGGATCAAGTTAAAGAAGCGCTGGATATATCACTTACCGATCAAGAAATACTAAAGATAAAAGACGCTCAGAAAGCGAATAGCAGTAAGTTTGGACATCTACTCGAGCTCTGATTGATAGTAAATCGTGCGCTGAATTGTAGTTTGGCGCGAAAAGTTGTTAATCGCGCTGACCTCTAGGCTGTTGCGTCCTTCTTGAAGATAAATCGTAACCGCAAACTCTCCGTCCTCGCTTAACACCACCGGATCGCCGTTTACTAAGACACTGGTGTCGGCACCAGCTCGGCCTCTTACCTCGTAGTCAGATTGGGTTGCCACAGTATCGCTGGCTGGCTCAGTTACAGTTAGCCTGGGGTTCGAGGTTAGTCCGTATATTTGGAACAGCGCGTAGCCAGCAACCACCGCTGCTGCTACTCCAACCGCGGCAATAGACGTTAAACGAGACAATACAATCGGCGATCGGGACTTTCGTTGGCGGCGTCTTTGCAAACCGCTAGCCTGAGTTTTGTCGGGATCGGCTAGCATCGACTCGATATCCCCATCGGCCAAGCCCAGGTGTTGGGCGTAGCGCCGGGCGAGGCCTGGAAGATGGCTTGCAGGAATGGTTGTGTCGCTACTGTTCTCTAGATCTTTGAGCGTAGATTCTGGGATCTTTAGCTCTTTGCTTAACTTGCCGATACTTAGTTTGCGGTCTAACCTAGTCTGCTTTAACTGGTTAGCGATCCGCTCACGCGTCGAGTGGTTGGTCGTCATCGCTGCTGTCGTCGGCAAATTGATCGACGCTTGAAATCAAGACGTCGCGTGGTCTTGCGCCATCGGCCTGGCCAACGATTCCTTGTTCTTCCATGGTTTCTATCAAGCGCGCGGCTCTGGCATAGCCAACTCTTAGTCGGCGTTGCAGAAGCGACGCAGAGGCTTTGCCGCTCTCTACAACCACCTTTACGGCTTCTTGGTAGAGACTGTCGTCAGCTGAGTCCATGCTGCCACTCATGCCGCCCTTGGCTAACTGAACTGGTTGAGCAGTAACTTCATCGTCATACTCTGGAGCTCGCTCGTCACGGAGGAAGTCTGCAACCGAACCAACCTCTTTGTCGTCTACTAATGCGCCTTGGATACGACGAGGTTTAGCGATGTCTGGCGTGGTGTAGAGCATGTCTCCTTGGCCTAATAGCTTTTCGGCGCCCATCCCATCTAAGATGGTGCGTGAATCAACCTGGCTGGTGACAGTAAAGGCAATACGAGCTGGAACGTTAGCCTTGATTAGGCCGGTAATAACGTCTACGGATGGACGCTGAGTGGCTAACACCAAGTGAATTCCAACTGCTCGAGCTTTTTGCGCTAAGCGTACAATCAGAGCCTCGACGTCTCGGGCCGCGAGCATCATCAAGTCGGCCAACTCATCAATTACGATCACGATGTAAGGCATGCCCTCTTCTTTTTTAAGCTCGTTGTATTCAGCAATGTTGCGCTTTTTAGCTTCAGACAAAGCATGATAGCGACGATCCATCTCCGCCACCGCCCATTTGAGCGCTGAGATACACTTTTCTGGATCGGTAATAACTGGGGTGAGCAGGTGTGGAATCTCGTTGTACGGCGTAAGTTCAACGTGCTTTGGATCAACCATAATTAGCTTCATATCGGCCGGTGAATTGCGATAAAGCAAGCTAAGCAAGAAGCTGTTGATCATGACTGATTTACCAGAACCCGTAGCTCCAGCGATCAACAAGTGAGGCATTTTAGTTAAGTCCGCCACCACAGGTTGGCCAGAAATATCTTTACCGACAACAAAAGCTAATTGAGTCTTAAGGCCAGTCCAGTCGTTAGACTTAAAGATGTCATGCAAGCGAACTGTTGCCGCCTTTTGGTTAGGTACTTCGATACCAACTGCGCGCTTACCCGGAATTGGAGCCTCAATACGAATGGAGTGAGCTGCTAGGTTTAAGGCCAAGTTGTTCTCTAGAGCCGTAATCTTTGTTAGGCGCACGCCACTAGGTGGAGTAAGTGTAAACTGAGTCACTCGCGGACCAACATTTGCGCCCTGCATCTCGACATTAATACCAAAGTCCTCAAGGGTTTCTTTGATGATTTTGGCGTTACCTTCGATGTCTCCAGCGTCAGCAGTATCTTGTTTCTTGTTTAGTAAGTCCAGTCCCGGAAACTTCCAATTAGGGTCGCTGGTAGTAACTAGCGCCACTCCGGACTCGCTTTCCATCGCCCGCTCGGCTGTGTCTTTAAGAGATCGCAAGCCGCGCGATCGCTGAACCGGTACGCCCTCGTTTAGAGTAAACTCTGGTTTTTTCTCTTCTTCCTGCTCGGATTCGTCCTCTTCTTCGCCCTCGGCCCGTTCTCGGCGCATGATGCCAACCGCGCGCATGAAAGTAGTTAGCGGAATGCTAAGTACGTAGTGCAAAGAAATTACGATCGCAACTATCAATAAGAGTCCGGCCGTAAAGGTATTAAGGATTGTTAATAGACCGCTAGCTGCGACGTGTCCGGCAATTCCGCCGCCCTGCCCGTTATCTACCGCTGCCAGCGACTCGGCGCTATCTATAAATAAGTGCAAAAATCCGCAAACCGAAGCCAAGAAAACAAACAACCCAATCATGGTTGAGCGTGGCAGCCGAGTAGTTTCTGAGCGCAATCTAACTACCGCTACAAAAACTAGAACCAGAGGTAAAACAAACGAGAACGAACCAGACGCAAACCGCGCCCAATCGTGAAGTTTAAGTGCTAAAGGGCCGCCAGTGTTTAAGCTACCGATGAACATCAATGCCGCAACTAAAATCAGAATCAGGGAAAAGGCCTGACTCCAAAAGTTCTCGGGCAAGCTAGAAGCTGCTGCCTTGCTCTTTGCCCCTTTTTTGCTAGTTGTTTTCTTGCTTTGTTTACGTTTCTTGGCCATCCGTAACAGTATAGCGCTAGAGACTAGATGTAGAAAGTCGAAAGATTGTGACAATAACTGGTATCCTCACAGTATGAAAATAGAGTTCACAAAAATGAACGGGCTGAAAAACGACTTTGTGGTTATTAAGGGACCTCAGTCGCTCGATACCGATCAAATTCAGCAACTATGCGATCGAAAGTCTGGCATTGGCGCTGATGGCTTGTTAATTGTTACGCCGGTGGACGACTCGCACGTGCAAATGAAGTACTACAACGCAGACGGATCGGTGGCGGAAATGTGCGGCAATGGGCTGCGCTGTGTCGCGCGCTTTGCAGTTGAGAATAAACTTGTTAAGTCTGGTGACTTTATCGTGAATACCGATGCTGGTCCACTAAGAGTTACTTGCAACGAATCAGACTTCAAACAGATTGAAGTACAGGTCGGAAGGCTGGTTATTGAAGCTGGATCGCTTAATTTACTCGGCTTTGATTTCATTCAAGTTAACGTAGGTAATCCGCACGTCGTAGTGTTTGTTGACGATGTGTCCACTGCCCCGGTCAAAGAAATCGGACCAAAAGTTGAAGTAGATAAACACTTCCCAAACAAAACTAATGTCGAGTTCGTAGAATCAATTAGCGAACATGAAATTAGGATGAGAGTTTGGGAGAGGGGCGTTGGTGAAACTCAAGCTTGCGCGACTGGAATGGTTGTGGCGGCAGGAGCTGCAGTGAAGTCTAAAAAAGCGAGCTACCCTGTTAGGGTTACGGTGCCCGGCGGTTCTGCGAAGGTTTGGCTCGATGATGACAGTTTTGTCAGAATGATCGGCCCAGCAGAAATCGAGTTCAAAGATTCTCTAGAGTTCTAGATTCCTGCTTTCGCAGGAATGACCTGCCTAGCGGCAGGCAGGCTGGAGCCGCGCATCAGCTAAAACTCCTGAATTTGTGAGGGAGAAACCCGGCGTAGCGAGGACTGTCCGCCAGTTGGCGGACGGACTCCGCAGCTACCCGAGTTTTGACTGAGCAAATTCAAGGATTGTTTTAGCTGCAGCGTGAAAGGTTTTGGGGCACCTTTTTTAAAAAGGTGTCGTTACGTTAGCCTTGACCGCGAAGCTCGGCTCTCTTAGCCGCCTGCTCATTAAGCTCACCCTTGCTCCCCACGACATTAACAACCGGAATCACGATTGGTGATCGTTGGGTATGTTCGTAGAGGAAGTAAGTGATGTGATCTTTGAGCTCGGCTTTAAATCGCTCGAGATCCACGCGCTTAAAGCGCTGCAGAACTGTTCGTCTTAGTTCGGCGCGGAAGGTGTTCATCAGCTCCTCGTTATCACGCATGTAAATAAATCCGCGCGAGATAATATCTGGGCTGGTCATTAGTTGTCCGCTCTTGCGGTCAACTGTCAGCAGCACTACAACTAAGCCTTCTTCGGCTAGCATCAAACGGTCTTTAACAACTACGCCGGATACCAGCGCACCAGTGTTATCAACTAGCATTGTGCCGTGCGGAACAGTGCCGCCAAGGGTAGCTTTTTCTTTTGTTAGCTCAATAACCTCGCCTGGCTCAGCGTTGATGCAGTCTTTTCGGGTCATGCCGTGGTTGATGGCAATGTCGATGTGTCGCTTCTTAGCATGGTAACTACCGTAAATTGGCACAAAAAACTTTGGTTTGGTCATGTCGATCATTGCGCCGTATTCCTCGATAGCCGAGTGGCCAGAAACGTGCAGCGGGCCCATGCCGTCGAGTTCTTGGGTAACGTGCTGAAAGACGTGCACTCCCATTCTCATCAACTTATCTACCATACGGGTGATGTGAGCGTCGTTGCCAGTCTCCGGAATTGGAGTAGAGCTGAGGATGACCGTGTCTTGTTCGGCCATCTTGACGTGCCTGTGCTCACCGGCTGCCATACGCTGCAGGGCGGCATTTGGTTCGCCCTGTGAGCCAGTACAGACAACTATTAAGTCTTTGCCCTTCATATTGGCTGCAGCAGCAATTGGTACGAATGTCCCCTTAGGGATCTTGATCATGCCCAAACGTACGGCGGTTTCTAGAGTCGACATCATTGATCGGCCGTCCATGGCAATCTTACGACCATGTTTAGCGGCTGAGTTTACAATCATCTGAATGCGGTTAATGTTGGTAGAGAAACAAGCCACAAAAACTCGGCCTTCTGCGCGCGAGATAATCTCGTGAAAAGCCGGTTCGATGACATGTTCGGTTGGAGTTCGGCCAAGTCTCATGGTGTTTGTACACTCAGAAAGCAAGGCTAATACGCCTTCTCGTCCGAGCTCTTCGAGTCGGGCAGTGTCGGTTGGCTTTTGGTCTAGCGGATCAGGGTCAATTTTAAAGTCGCCGGTGTTAATAATCGTTCCGACTGGAGTTCTGACCACAATGGCCGTGCTATCAGGAATTGAGTGCGTTACGCGAACGAATTCGATGCCGAATGATTCACCAATTTGTAATCGTTCGTGATTGTCCTGGTTCATGACAACGGTTTTAAGCTCAAAGCCATCTACTTGATGGTCGCTGCCCTTAACAATTTGCTCGACCATACCAATGGTAAAGCGCGAGCCATAAACTGGTGCCGGAAACTTAGGCACGATGTATGGCAGTCCACCGATGTGATCTAGGTGGCCGTGAGTAATTACGTAGGCTTTGATTTTATGCTTAATGCTTTCTAGGTAACTAGTGTCGGGGATGCCGAAGTTTACTCCTGGCAAATCAACTCCGAGGTCGTTGCCGCAGTCCATGATGATGGCGTCGTTTTGGTACTCGACCACGATCATGTTTTTAGAGCCGGTGGCATCCATGCCGCCTAGGCCGATTATTTTCAGCCTTGGGCTGTCATCGATCTGATTAGCGCGCCGATGGGTGTTCTTAACCGATGAAGCGTCTTGATATAGGTTGACTACGCGGTGAGCGTCGTCAGAGTTGCGCCGGCTGGCGCGAATAGCTTGTCCTCGACTCGATCCTCTTGCCCCGCGGGGTTTAGAAGAAGGTCGATTAGACTTTTGGCCTTGGCCTTGGGGCCTTGGTCTGTTGTTGTTATTTGGTTGGTTTGACATTTAAGTCCTTTCTTAATTTCTAGGCTTTTGCCTTATCTTTTTCTATAAGTTCCAAAATTTTAGGTATACGGGCGAAGTCTTCTAGTAGCACTGTTCTCATTCCCCCGTTGTAGAGTGCTGCGGCCGGGTGGTACAGGGGCAGGATGACGAACGCCAGCTGGGACTGCTTACTGACTCCGTCAGTAACTCCTCCCAGCTTCGCGGCGATCTGCTGCGTTGACGCCTCCAGTGCTCCGTCTTCGGATGCTCGATCCGTGTCTGTCCGCGCTTCGGCGTCGCCTTGCAGCTCATCCGCGCGCTCGCCCCCTGGAGTCTTTTCGATATTAAAGCGCTTCCTCTTTGGCTGCCCATGCGCCTCGCCGATGCGAACATCAGGCAGGAATGCATTGGTCGAGTGGCGCCCGAGCGTGACAATCAAATCTGGTTTAATTGCCTCGATCTGGCGCGTTAGAAACGGCATAAACTGAGCTTTTTCCTCTGGCAGAGGGTCTCGGTTAGCCGGAGGTCGATACTTAACAATGTTGGTAATGTACACGTCTTCTCGATTGAGATTAATGCTTTGCAGCATTTTGTTTAGAAACTTCCCAGCGGCTCCAACAAACGGCTTGCCCTGCTTGTCTTCCTGAGCGCCAGGAGCCTCGCCGATAAACATAAGTTTAGCATCGAGACTGCCATCGCCCATTACCAGTTGAGTGGCTCCAGCGGCCAGCTCCGAGCAAATGTTTTGATTTTTAATGTCCTGTTCGATGCGATCTAGCTGCTGTTGCTTGCTCATGGTTGTATCTCGTATTTAGTATCCTGCGGCTAGATACTAAATACTAGCCGCTAGATACGACGTTTAATCGGCTTGCTTCATCGAAAGCACTAGTCGTCCGCGATCATCAATGGCTACTAGTTTGGCGCGAACCGCCTGGCCTTCTTCAACTAGGTCGCTTGGGTGTTCGACGCGCTTGTCATCCATTTCAGATACGTGCACAAGGCCTTCTTTGCCTGGCATGATCTCGACAAAGGCACCAAATTCCATGATCTTAACTACCTTGGCGTCGTAGGTCTTACCAACTTCTGGATCAACTGTTAGGTTGGTAATCCATTCTTTGGCAGCATCTATCGCCTTTTTGTCTGGAGCCGATACCATGACTAATCCACCGTCACGAATATCAATTTCGGCACCGGTTTCATCAATTATCTTGTTGATGGTCTCTCCGCCCTTACCGATGATGTCCCGAACTCTATCGGGGTTAACCATGATTGATTCAACCTGAGGAGCAAATGGTGAAAGTTCATCTCGTGGCTTAGCGATGGTTTCAATCATGTGCTCAAGAATTTTAGCGCGACCAGCCTTAGCTTGCTCAATAGCCTGAGCTAAGATGTCGATGCTTAAACCGTGAACCTTCATGTCCATCTGCAAAGCGGTAATTCCTTCGGATGTTCCGGCTACCTTAAAGTCCATGTCGCCAGCAAAGTCCTCGGCATCGGCAATGTCGCTAAAGACAATTGGGCGATCGCCGTCGAGCATCAAGCCCATCGCAATACCAGATACTGGAGCCTTGATCGGCACACCAGCGTCCATTAGAGCCATACAGCTCGAGCAGGTTGCAGCCATGCTTGATGATCCGTGTTGGCTCATAGTTTCGGTAACGCTGCGAATAGCGTACGGGAAGTCTTCTTCGCTAGGAATAACTGGTAACAAAGCTCGTTCAGCTAAAGCGCTGTGGCCGATTTCGCGCCGACCTGGGCTACCCAGACGCTTAATCTCACCGACTGTATAGCCAGGGGCGTTGTAGTGGTGCATATAGCGCTTTTCTTGGTCTTTTTCCATCGTATCGATGACCTGGGTGTAGCTTAGTGGTGCTAGGGTTACGATGTTTAGCCCTTGAGTGATTCCTCGGGTAAACAGGCTTGAGCCGTGAGTTCGTGGTAAAACGCCGACTTCGCTTGATAGCGGACGAATCTCGTCCATGGCTCGCCCATCAGGACGGACATTTTCTTCAATGATGCCTTTACGAACATCTTTGTTAGCCGCTGCAGCAAATGCGTCTTCGTAATCGCGTTTCACAGCTTCCCATTCGTCTCCGAGCTTTTCTTCAAAGTGAGCTAGTACGCCTTCGCGCAGTTCATGCATCTTTTCGTGTCGCTCAGGATAAGGCAAGCGGATGCTTTTACCCATTTTTCCATCAAGCCAAGCATCAACTTCTTTTTGAATGTCTTCGCTAGGCAAAATAAGTTCGTATTCCTGCGCTTCTACACCGACCTTTTTTACCAACTCTTCTTGCAGTTCGATAGCTGGACGCATCTGTTCTTGAGCAAATTTTAGTCCGGCAATGACTTGATCTTCTGAAACTTCGTTAGCACCAGCTTCAACCATCATGATGGCATCTTTAGTCCCGGCTACAATTAGATCAAGTTTGCCTTGATCGAGCTTTTCCATAGGCAAGAAAGCCGCTAGTTTGTCGCCGTCTAGGCCAATTCGTAGACCGGCCACCGGTCCATCAAATGGTGCTCCGGTAAGCATAAAGGCAGCACTCAAAGCGATCATCGCAATCATATCTGGGCGAAACTCTGGGTCCATGCTCAAAACTGTTGCTACGCCTTGAACTTCGTGGCGATAGCCTTTTGGCCACAATGGACGAATTGGACGATCGATCAAACGACCGATTAAAATTGCATCCTCTGAAGGACGGCCTTCGCGCTTAATAAAGCGGCTGCCGCTGATTTTTCCAGCTGCGTACATCTTCTCTTCGTAATCGATACTTAGAGGAAAGTAATCAAAGCCCTTCATTGTCTTTGGGCTGACCATTGCCGTGCCGAGCACAACCGTGTCGCCGTAACGCGCTGTAACTGAGGCGGTGGTTCTAAAGCCAAGGCGATTAACCTCTAGGCTTAGCGTTCGACCGCAAAACTCAGTCTCTACTTTAATAATGTCTTTACCGAATGGGTTAATGGTTTGTCCCATGGTTCTCCTTTTCTTAAGACCCAAGCACGTCGTGCCTGTGTAACAAAGTCCAAAGCATTCTTACGCTCTCAACTCTGTCACACACATGTAACACGCGGGGGTCTGTTGATTAATGATGGTACGACGACCTCTAGGTCTGTCTAAAAGCCGTTCCCAGAGTGGCAAAAGCCCGCCTAGGAATAACTTCTATACTCGAATGCCAAACTTTTTAGCAATGTCAGCGTGAGCTTGAGCGTCTTGGCGCTTTAGGTAAGCTAGCAATCGCTTACGTTTACCAACTAGCTGCAGCAGGCCGCGGCGTGAATGAAAGTCATGCTTGTGAATCTGAACGTGACCAGTTAATTCCTTGATCCGCTCAGACATAATAGCAATCTGGACCTCTGGCGAACCAGTGTCTACTTTGCTCTTTTGGTTATCTACAACCAACTTGGTTTTTTTCTCACTACTAATCATTCGAGTCCGTATATTACCAGATGTCGTCATCTTATTCAAGAGGAATTACTGATGAAATTATTTTCTCGGCATCAGCTTCCGGAGATACCGCTTCATCTACCCTGTAGCTGGCAATGGTAGTTCGTCTCAGATCTGTTAGGTAGGCGCCGGTGTTTAGCCCCTTACCGATGTCCTCTGCCAAGCTACGAATGTAGGTTCCGCTAGAAACTTTGGTCCTGCATTTAAGTTTTGGGTACTCATAAGAAACAACTTCAAGCGAATGAATAACAACTGTGCGCGACTTTAACTCAATTGGCTGACCTTTGCGGGCCTGTTTATAGGCTGGCTGACCGTTTACTTTAATCGCCGAATAGCTGTGTGGGCGTTGCATAATCTCGCCCGTAAATTGCTTAATGACCTCTGTTATTTGCGATTCTGTGGGCGCCTTGGCATTTGGCCATGGTTCAGGTTCGCCTTCGGCATCACCGGTGACTGTAGTTGCTCCGAGTTGAGCCGTGAAGTCATATGACTTATCAAGCTTTAAAAGCCTGTCGGCTTGCTTGGTGGCCGATCCAATAAGCAAAATCATCAGTCCAGAAGCTAGAGGATCTAATGTTCCGGCATGCCCAACGCGAAGCTTCCGCACCGCGTCGCCCTGTTGTCCGGCTACGCCGGCCATGCCGGCGAGCTTGTGGCGCAGCGCTGTGTCAGCTGGCGTCTGTCGCTCGCTCACCGTGTCATTTACACGACGCGCTCGCTCCTCCTGGCTTCCTTGCGCTGCATCCACATGCGAAAGTCGCGCACTTTCCGCCAGTTGAGCTCTTCGCAGAGTTCCGCGGACCTTCGCCACTACGTCAAAAGACGACCAGCCTTTTGGTTTATCTACTAGCAAAATGCCGTTCATTGCCTAATTGTATAACTTTTTAGAGCTAAGAACTTAAGACTGTGGCTGCGGCGGAATCGGTGGTGGCGATCCGGGCAGGTTTGGAATCACAAAATCATTGCTCGATGGCGGCGGTGGTGGTGCTTGAGGAGGAGACTGCATGGCTTCTGGTTGAGTTTGCGGTGCTTGAGGTGGAGTTGGGACCGGGCTTAAGCCTGGGGGCGGAAATGGAGGGGGCATGTCTGGTGGCATATCAGTTGGAGCGCTTGGCATCGGCGCCGGAACTGTTGCTGGTGGTGGCGAGAATGTATCTAGAACCGGTGCCTGATCTAAAACTGGCATGTCTGGCAGCGGCTGCGAGCCTACCCCCTGCTTGGGGTTGTTGTCAGGAAAGAAATCTCCGCCGGAAATTGCGTTTTCAACCGCAGCTCGAGCTTCATCTACACCAACCTTTGGTGCTTGAACTGGATTGGTTGGCTCAGGTGCCGAAGTTGCTGGCTGACTAAAGTCTAGCTGCCCTGTGGGCTCAACAGGATGGGCTAAAATCTCGTTATTGAGCTTCTCTTTTTTAGCTGCAGCCTCTTCTTGCGCGTAAGACGAGGTGGCGTTAAATGTTCCTCCAAGCGTTGGATTCTCGGAAGCATCTTGCTCTTTTGGTCCGGATCCGCGTGCAGGGCTTATAAACGGCGCTTTGTTGTCTATAAGTGAACTATCTAAAGGCTTGACCTCTGGAATTGCTGGTTCGGGGGCCTTTTCGGGAGTGTCGATGATCGCCGGAGTTGGTTCGTTGATTGGCTCGGGAAGTTTTATTTCTTCGGTTGGCTTAGATTCCTCGGATTTTTCGGTAGGCTTTGGTACTTCCGGTAGGTCTTCGTCATCGTGCGAAACCTTGGCACTGGCCTCAGTTGGAGCGCCCTCTTCATTAATGTTTAGCTCGGTGCTGCTTTTGACTGGCTTGCCGTCCTCTCCTAGATTCTGAGCAATTAACTGCTGGTTTGCACCGGCTGCCATAAGCTGAGCTGACATTGTCATAACCTTAGGACTGGTGCGCTCGTTACTAAAGCGATCGGTGGCTGCTACAATTCCGGTTAAGAAAGCGGTGGCCATCTGGGCATCTATAATGTTGCCCTCTAGTGATTCGCTGATGCTAACAAGCATCTCGCTTAGACTGCCCGCGCTTGGTTCGTGCCAGTCGATTGAACCAATATTACTGGTAGTCTCACCGGTGTTAACGCCAATAACTGATGCGTCGTGCAAGATTCGGCCGTGTGCAGCAATTGCTGCATCGATGTCGTCACGATTGGTAACGCCTAGGGCAACTACGGCATCAACATTAAAGTCCCCTTGCTCAAATCGGATATCATCTTTGCCAATCTTAGTTCTATAAGGAGTAATAAAGATTTTTACTACATCGCCATCAACTTTGTAGCGAAGCTTGTCGGCTTTGTCTTTATCGAGCGAAATAATGAAGTCCCGAAGCGAATCAACTGTAGTTTCGATAGTTTTTTGAGGCTCCAAAAACTCCATGGTGTCGGGCACTTTGCCGCTAAATACACAGGTGGTGTGCTTGCCGAGTTTGTTGAGCATCAAAGTCAATCCAACTGCCGATGCTAACTGATCGACGCTTGGATTTTTGCTTACCGTCACCAAGACGTTATTGGCTTGGCGAAGCTTTTCGGCAACTTGCTGTTTCGCGGTTTGTTCCATGTAGTTAATCTTTTTTGTTTTTTGCAATAAGCTATCAGGGGTAGAGTAGCATAACCACATTGCTAGGTCAACCGGGACGCATTACAGAGCAAGGATCTGCATTGTCGCTCCCGCGACGGGGCAATGCCACTTTTTATAAAGTGGCGTTGGAACTCTCCCGCTAACTACCAAAACAAAACTCATTAGTCTATGGGGCCAAAGAACTCGGGCAACTTGCGGAGTCCGTCTGAACAGTCCTCGTTGCGCCGGGTCTTTGGCCGCACAGCCTTAAAGAGGTTTTGGTAGAGACGGAAAGTTACAGGAAGGGCTTTACATCTCACCTCTGTTAGTGTATATTCATCCCCTGAAACTAAATTAAGTACGGGTTTCGTACTTAGGTGTAGTGCAAGGAAGAAGCGAAGCGCGGAGCCTAGTTGTACAGTCGTACTGCTAGCGAGCACTAGAGCGTCTGACGCAGTAATACACTAAGAACCTTGACGGGTGGCCAGTTCAACTGGACAGCAGGTCAAGGTGATACGAAAGCCAGAGGTCATATGCCAATTATTCAATCAGCCAAGAAAAGAGCACGACAAGAAGTTATACGCCGTGAGCGCAATGTTAAGACTAAGCGCGACATGAAGTCGGCTCTTAAGAGTCTTGAGGCCGCAGTTGCTAAAAACTCCCCTGCTGACGTTGCAAAAGCTATGTCACAAGTTCAAAGTAGCCTTGATAAAGCCGTAAAGAAGAATCTAATTCACAAGAACAAAGCTGCACGAAAAAAGGTTCAGGCCAGTAATCTTGCCAAGACCGTGCTTAAGACCAAAGACATCAAGCCAAGTGCTAAAAAAACTGCAGCCAAGCCTGCTGCTAAGAAGGCGGCTCCTGCTAAAAAGCCAGCAGCCAAAAAAGCTCCAGCCAAAAAGCCTGCTGCTAAGAAGTAGTCAGCACTCCCACTCTTAGTAAGTACTGCTCTAAACAGTCGTCGGGTTCGGCGCCGTTTTTTAGTTCTAGATCGGCATTAAGTGTTAGTTCAACCAGTTCTCGCAGCCGTTGCTTGCTCAGATTTCGAGTTACGCCGGTTAGTTTCTTGGCAACATAAGGAGAAATCCCGGCCGAACGCGCAATCTGATCTGGATCGCTCATCTTTGAGCTACCAACCACGGCAATGTTATTAATCTGCCAAGCCAACATGCTCATAATGTAGCCGGTCTCGAGCCGAGCGTTGCGCAAGGCACGGTAAGTCGCGATCGCCTGCTTGCTATTACCCTGGGTTGCCTGATCTAGCAGCTGAAAGATGTTGTCTTTAGGTGCAAGCTGAACTAATTCATCGATAGCCTGGCGACTAATTTTGGGCTCGTACGCCACCAATTTATCTAGCTCGTTAGATAGACGCCACTGGTCATTACCGCATCTATCAATCAGATAGCTGGCGTCGCCTTGACTAAGCTCGCCGCCTCGCTCTTTAGCCTCATCGACCAGCCACTTAGACAGCTGGTAAGGCTCTAGGTTCTTGTACTCAATGACTTCGGCGGATTTTTTAAGATCTTTATAAAAAGTTTGTCGCTTGTCTATGCTTGGTTCGTGCAGAATCAATGTACTATCGGGGTCTTTAGCCTTAGCGCGCTCAATGATCAACTCGTGCAAAGCCTTGTTGCCGCTGGCGCCATCAACAATTGTTAGCACTGTGGGCGCAAACAACGAACCTCCTGAAGTTGCCTCGGCTAGCTGGTTGGCAGTTAGGTCCTCGGCCTCCATGCGCTGAACACTTAAGTCGCCGTGATCGGCCTTAAAATCAGCAATTCTTCGTCCTAATTCCTGACGACGAAGATAAGCATTTTCCCCTGTTATAAGAACTACTGACATAATTTGCTCTTGGTCATAAGGTCAGACTTTTCGAGCGAAAAGAATGAAGAGCGAGGAGGCATATCCGTAGGACTATGGTGACGAACTATGAGTTCTTTGCAGCCGAAAAAGATGACTTTAGGACGAGATGAAATTATATAAGTAGTTCTATCCACTACACTCATGGTCTATATCATAGCACTACTTAGGGGCTAAGAAGCACTCCTCGGGTACTAATCTCAGCATCTCTAGCGTGCGATTAGCAGTGCCGGGAAATACTTGGTCGCCACCATCGAACAAATGTTCAAGATGCATGGCTTGGCTGCGCTGACGATAAGACATGAGTGACGCAACCGACCAGTCTTCTAGCTCCTCTTCGCTCAGCGGAGGCGTAATGTGATGTCGAACGGTGTTGTAGCCCTGACCGGGTAGCCTAATTATTTCGAACTGGTCGGCAAGGCCCGAGGATGTGTCTTCTACATAAACAAAGGCAGACTCACGGTTAAAGTCGCTGTGCATTCTAATAAAGCCTCGGCTGGATCCTTCATCATCCTCGTGTGCAAAACACGTAACAGCAACGCCCCCATGCATGAGCTGAGAAACCGGAATATTCGGATTGGATACAATGTCTTTTATTGCACCGAAGAATTGGCTGCCGATTTCAGATTCGGCAACAATTTCTTCGCTGGTTCGATAATCACGAACTACCATCCAGCTGTCCCGCGCTCTAGCTTCATATAACGTAGTTTCTAACCTATTGCCAGGTGTGGTCTCTAGCACCGCTCGGTAGATGCGTTCGGGCATTGCGCCCAAGTGCCCTCGGTATCTATCGGTGAATTTTTCTCTAATTTTTGCTCCAAGACTGCCCGCCACCAACTCAAGATATCCGTAATTTAGATCAATTTGTTGGTCAGATTCATTAACTACTAGCCTGGCGATTGCATGTCGCTGCGCACGACCTGGCTGGTCACGATCATCGGGACTCAGTGCTCGAGGCAGCCTATCGACAACATTAATGATAAATGGATTGTCCCCTCTGGCGGCAGCGCCAATCAATGGACGACTCGGTATTCGACCTGGCCGCTCAACAAAGAGCATTGACTCAGAGGTCTTAAAATCAGCAAAGTTGCTGCCAACTGCCTTGCGTGGCACTAGTATGCCAAGTCGATCGATTACATCTTGTTTGGCTAAAATCGGGTCATGGAGACGTTCGTTGGGGAATTTATCACCGCTCATATCCCTATAGCTATACCACTTTTTAAGCAGTTGTTGCTACTTATGCTTCCCTGAACTCTTTTCACTACCAATCACCGTTCACCTGCCTAGCTGCAAAGCAGCTAGCACTGCGAACTCTTTGTCAGACACTCCGCTGCTCGCAAGTAGTACGCAATGTACAACTTGGCTGCGCTGCTCACGTCTTCCGCGTGCTTGGTTAGTGCAACGAGCTCAAGGTTTTTGGCACCGCGGACAATAGTGCGTACCCCGGCCAGCAACTCTCGTCTTTAAAATCTCCGACCCACAAACTCGGCAAGCCAAGCCCTCGCGCTTAAACACTCGAGCGTGCTCTAAATAATCGCCTCTCGTTCCCAAAACATTTACATAATTAGTAAAGCTCGTGCCGCCACGTTCAATGCCATCGTGCAGAGTTGATTTGACTGCCTCGTACAAAGTTTCAATCTGTTTATCGCTAAGTTTAGAAGACTTTATAGCTGGGTGAATTTTGGCTAAGTGAAGTGATTCGTCGGCATAAATGTTGCCGATTCCAGCCACGGTAGTCTGATCTAAAAGTACGGCTTTGATTGGAGCGTTTCGTTTCTTAACGACACCCTTAAAGTGCGCCAGCGTAAACTCCTTGCCGTGCGGTTCTGGGCCAACTTTGAGCAAAAATGGATCCTCATCCACGCTCTGCGTGCGCACTAACTTTACCCAGCCAAACTTGCGTTGGTCGTTAAAGTAAACTATAGAACCACTTGCAAAGTGAAAGATCAGGCGAGTGCTGCTGTCAGGAAGCGAATTCTTGAGATCCATACTGGTACTTGGATGGCCGCCCGCAAATCTTTCAAAACTCATAGATTGTGAGCTGCGAGGCGCCTGCCGTCTAGTAGCACTAGCCGCACCGCGCCTCTCTGCGTCAGTGGCTCCGGTACTCTCGCCCAGTACGCTGTTGTACTGATTGGTCCGTTCCTCGTCACTTCCTTGCAGCTCATCGGCCTGATGAGCTTTGAACCCAACTTGATTATCTACAATAACTTGGCCGGTCATCTTGAGGTGAAACATCAAAGAGTAGCCAGATGCCAAGTCGATGATCAAAACTTTGGCACGTCGGCGAACGGCCGTAACTTTGCTTCCAATCGCATTGAGGTAATCATCCTGCTCAAATAATGCAGTCTTAGGTGTTAATACATCGATGCTAGTTAGTGTGTCGCCAACAATCCGCGGCTCCAAGCCACGTTTTATTGTCTCGACCTCAGGTAATTCAGGCATAGTTCAATAGTAACAGAACGTGTATTCAAACATTGTTGCCTTTTTTGCAAATAGTTGTAGTATTAACTCAAGTGTACGGTTGGTGCCGTGGACTTGTACCTATACATTCTAGTGATGCAGGAGGTGCATCGTGTTTGATGATAGAGGTTCAACGACAGGCACCGCAGCCGGTGTCTTTGTGGGTGCAGTTGGCCTGTACTCCATCGTGCAGTTCTTTCTGCTGTTCATGGCAGCAGCTGCCATGGGAGTGGGCATCCTGGTGTTTCTGGCGGTTCTTTGTGTGTACGGAGTGATCAAGTTCCTCATTCGAGCTGCAGAGTTCGATGAAGAGTGGTACCGCAATGTCGGCCTCGCTCTGTTCTGCACCGGTGTTGCCGCAGCCGCGGGATACTTCATCGGTGTCGAGCTGGGCTTTTCTCAGGTTCTGGCCGACTTCATCGTGAACGGCGAGGAAGCGAGCGAGATGCGCAGCAACTCGATCATCTACCCGCTGATCACTCTCTTCTTCGGCATCCTGCTCGCGGGCTCGTACTTCTTGGGTCTCCCGATCACGCTGTGGATCTTCGCGACGGACGATTTCGATGAGTGGTGGGAGATGGCTTGGTTCCCGAGCCTCAACTTCTTCATCCTGATCGTCCTCATGGAGGCTGCTCGTCTCGATCTGGGACCCCTCCAGGACGAGATGCCGACCCTGTGGGAGGCGTTCACGCAACCCTTCGGTTGACCCCTAGTTACTTCGGAAAGGAGTAATCGTGTTTGATGACCGTGGTTCCAGCAGCGCTGGAACGGCCGTAGGTGTATTCCTCGGTATGGCCGGTATGTACTGGCTTGCTGTGCTCTGCACCTATGTGCTCTTCGCGTCCATAGTGGGTGCCCTGGTGGGTATCATCCTGGTCGTGGTTTACATCAGCTTCGTTATCTTTGCGGTTGGCAAGGTCCTGATGTCGATTTCTAAAGCAGGAACTGCTGGCTTCAGGATTATCGGAGTAGCCCTTGGCTTTGGAGCTGTGGCTGGAGTAATAGCTAGCTTCGCGTCTGGTTTCGGTGTAGCCGAGTGGATTGATGTAACGCTCGCTAGCTTCGGGAGCTACAACGAGGAGAGCCTGCCAGAAGTGCCTGCTTGGCGCACATATATCGTTGCTCCAATACTCGGCCTGCTCACTGTCGGCGCATACTTCGGTGGCATTCCATACGTCCTGGTCACATTGAGCTTCACTCTGGATGAAATTTTGGAGGATGAAGACGACTCGATAGCCAAAACACCAGAAGGGTCGTTTGACCCGGACTACATCCTCATCGGAGGAAGCCTGGTGGGGTTCCATCTTGCGATAGTGACCTTCATCATGGTCATGTTCATCGAGTCCGAAAGAGCGCACATGCTGCGACTCGGCGAGGACGTTCCATCACTACTCGAGGCCTTTTTCCAACCTTGGATAATGTAAGGTCTCGCAACGGACAACATAGCCTCATCTGCCTTTGGTGGATGGTCCGTGTACAAGTCTGCTTCCCGCACCGGAAGATCAACAGACTTGTATGTTAGGCGCCCTACACGCTTAGCGTCTGATGAGACCTGGGAAGTTCAGGTCGAATAGGGCAACACTCGGCTACTTTTATAAAGTAGCGTGGTTAAGAAAGAAGATCGTCGATTTGCTGTTTGGCATTGATAACATCTATGTACCTAATCGCATTCAATCCAGCCTCGCTGGCCCCTACAACATGCCTGGGGCTGTCATCGAGCATGAGAGCTTCTTCGGGCTTAACTCCAGGTGCAACCAACTCCAAAGCTTTTAAAAATGCCTCTGGTGCTGGCTTATATGTGCCTAGCTGTGAGGAAACAATGATCTCATCAAAAACATCACCGTAACCGCCTTGCTCAACCAGCTCTATTACATCCTGACGATACCCGTTAGAAAACAAGCCAATCCTGACCGAGCCATGCAAACTTCGCAGATATTCTAGCAGCGCACGGTTGATGGTAGGACGCGCATAAACAGCGGGCTGATCAGGATGTTTGCTGTCTTCTGCCAGGATCGATATGGCCTGCTGA
The DNA here is from genome assembly GCA_041751215.1 of Saccharimonadales bacterium (SeqCode). Classification (GTDB taxonomy): domain Bacteria; phylum Patescibacteriota; class Saccharimonadia; order Saccharimonadales; family JBGSXW01; genus JBGSXW01. The sequence goes on from JBGSXW010000005.1 coordinate 65,361, forward strand.
AAAGTTTCGTTATCGATTAAGCCTTGGTTGATCTGCCGAATAATTCCCTGCAGTTGTTCAGACTTTTCGGGATCGCTGTGTACGCGCTCGTAAATCACCTGCCAATCGAAGTTGTCATAAACCACGCCGTAAAAGTCGGTGAGAATTACTTTGATCAACTAGAAACTCTCTCGACCTTAACTTTATTACGAAAAGTCTGAACCAACTCCTCGCTGGAAAGTTTAGACATGTAAAATTCCTCTGGGGCACCTTCTTTAGGGATATCAAAGTAAACTTCTTTGATACCAGCCCAGGCCGCACTTGATAAACACATAATGCAAGGTTCGTGTGAAGCCCATAATACACAGTCAGACAAATCCGGATTGTTTAAAGCTTTGGCAGCGTTTCTGATAGCATCAACTTCCGCATGACAAGATGGGTCACGCGTTTCGGCTACCCTAGCCCTTCCGCTTGCAACTAAATTTCCGTCTTTGGTAATTGCAGCGCCAAATTGGTATGGAGCTGGGCATTTTTTGGCTTCTTTCCAAGCAATCTCTATAAACTCATTCATCTTTGGCTCCTTTAAGTTTCCGTTGCTTACAATATACTTCAACACCAGCTGCCAAGTTATCTATGAGCATTTCGCGGGCTTGCTTTGGCTCAGCCCAAAGGTATTCGCCGTGCTCATCATCGAGCTCAATTGGATCTGGTAGGTCGGCTTTAACGTGATAAAACAAAAAGACTAAGCTCACACCGTCATCTGTAATGTCGTTATGAACGCGTTTGGCAAACACCAAATCGCCAACTTCAATATTCTTAATGCCGGGTAGCTCTTCTGCTAGTTCGCGGTGCAGCGTGTCTTCGATCGACTCATCGCCGTCGATGCGACCACCGGGAATCTTCCAGAAAGAATTATCGCCCGCACCTTTGAGGATCAGGATCTTGCCGTCTTGCTCGAAGATAGCTTTGACGCCGACGTTAAAGACTTTCATGCTACTTCCCATTCACCAACTCCAGTGCTCGATCCAGTGCCTCGCTATCTGGAGTCATAACATCATAATTTGCACGATCTTCGATTCCCCGATCCAAGCATATTTGTCGTGTTCTGGACTTAGTTTTACCGCGCCCTTTTTAACAGTGCACAAAGTAAAGATAGCGATAATCTGTAGCTGCTGACCTTTGATTGTTGGGTGCCACTCGCCCAGATAAACAGGTGTTTTAATAAAATCAACTTCTAGGCCTGTTTCCTCCTTAGCTTCTCGTTTTAAGCCGTCTTCGTAGGCTTCTCCTTCATCTAAGCGCCCACCAGGAAATTGATACTGGCCGGCTTTGCTGCGCTCTTCGTCATCTGCCGACTCACGCAGCATCAAGATGCGACCTTTGTCGTCGGTTATGACGGCTTTTGCAGAGACTTTAAGTTGCATGCTATTTGACATCTGACGGATCCCAGCAAGTTCTTAGGTTGCTATCGAGCTTCTTGATTTTAGCTAGATCAGATTTGTCGAGTTCAAAGTCAAAGATATCGAGGTTCTCGGCTTGGCGCTCAGCATTGTTCGACTTAGGAATCGTGACAAAGCCCTGCTCGATGCACCAGCGCAGCATAACTTGAGCAGCGGTTTTTTTGTACTTGGCTCCAATCGTTTGCAGCACTTCGTTGTCCAGTCCGTGATTGTGGGCTAGCGGCGAGTACGCCTCCAGCACAATTCCGTTGTCCTGACAGAACTTGACCAGCTCCGGTTGTTGCAAATACACATGCAGCTCAACTTGGTTGACGGCCGGAATAACCTCAGCATGCTTGAGGAGTTCTTTGAGATGCTTAACGGTGTAGTTGCTGACCCCGATCGAGTTAGCGCGACCAGAATGATAGATTTCCTCAAGCTGCTTCCAGGCCTCAGCCCGGGTCTCTGTGACCGGAAAGTGAATTAGCAACATATCTACATAGTCGGTTCTGAGCTTACGCAGCGAGTTCTCAAAACTAGGCATCAGCTTGTCTTTAGCCTGGTTGCCATTCCAGATTTTGGTGGTAACAAAGATTTGCTCGCGCGGAATCCCGCTCTCGGCAATTGCCGCCCCCACTTGCCCCTGATTTAGGTAAATCTGGGCCGTATCAATGTGGCGATAACCAATTTTAAGTGCCGATAAAACCGCTGGCTTGGCGGGATGGTTAAGCTTCATCTTCCAGGTGCCAAGACCTAGTTGTGGGATTTCACGATCGTTGTTGAGTTTTATATTCTTCATAGCTACATCCTAACAAATTATTGATATGGAGGTCGTTTGCCGATATCGGTTCTAAATATTGCCGGCTGGCCATCGTAGCGAATTTTATCGGCGGCCGCTAACGTCAGTGCGTGCGCTTTTTCAGGTTTATCGGCAACACCAACAATGTTTAAGTTGCGTCCTCCTTGTGCGTATATTTCTCCGTCCTGCTCGGCAGTACCAGCATGAAAAACCGTAACACCATCGATGGCTTTAGCCTGTTCGATGCCAGTAATTCTTTGCCCATCAACTACCTCTCCTGGATAGCCGGGCGTAGTCAAAACTACTAGATTTGAGTGTTGATCTTGCTTCCATTTCAGCTCCACCGACTCGAGATCGCCAACCAAAGACCGCCTAATAACCTCGATGATATCAAACTGCGCCAACGGCCGCGCTAGCTGCGTCTCGGGATCACCGCTCCGGCCATTGTACTCAATAACTGTGATACCGTTATCGCGCGTAACCATGAGCCCGGGATATAGGACCCCTAAGAAATCCAACCCGTCCAGCACTGGCTTTATCGCTTGTTCGCCAGCTTTTTCGGTAGCCGCCATGTCGAACCAAGGTACTGGCATGATGCCGCCTACGCCTCCAGTATTTTTGCCCGTATCTCCCTCTCCAATGGTTTTGTAATCTTGCATCGAGAGCCACATTTTGTGAACAGCTCCAGCCACAAAAGCGTGCGTCGAAATTTCACCGCCCTCCAGATGTTGCTCCAGCACCGCAGCCACTGCCGCTTCTGCTCCATAGATTTGATCAACCATTAGCTCGTCTATCAATCTGTGGGCTTCCGCCATAGTCTCAGCTCTGTTAGCTGCCTTACCAGCCCCCAGCCCGGCTCCCTTAACCCAAAGTGGAAAGACCATGGCTTCAACAGCTTCGTGAGCCAACTTGGCACTATCAAACGAGCCATAATCTGCGGTCGGCACGCCGCGATCTTTCATTAGAGCTTTGCTCCAGTCCTTTCGCGACTCGATCCTAAAAGCCGACTGAGATGGACCGTAAGTTGGCACGCCAATGGCCTGCAGACGATCGACCAAACCTAAGCTCAGCAAACTGTCGCGCTGAACTATTACAAGGTCAGGATGAAAAGTCTCAACCGCTGACTGCATGTCATCGAGATCTGCTAGGTCCACCTCAACATTGATTCCTACCTCGCCGGTTCCACCGTTTCCTGGCGCAATTAACACCTCTTCTACGTGCGGTGAATCTTTAGCCCAAGCAGCAAGGGCATGGGTGCGGCCCTCATAGCCAAAAACCATCACTGTCAGGTCATCGCGTTCAAGTAGCCCAGATACGTTTTGTTCGTACTCTGGACTAGCTTCGATCAAAGAGCGCCCCAATCCTTTCCGATTGATACATCAACGTCGAGTTTTACTGGAAGTTTGTAGATCTTTTGCATGATGTCTTGCATCTGGTCGCCGACTTGCTTGGCCATCTTGTCGGGGCACTCAACTAAAATGCTGTCGTGGATCTGCAGAATCTGCTTGGCTTCTTTGGGGAGTTTTTTATCGAGCTCGATCATCGCCATCTTCATAAGATCGGCTTCGGTTCCTTGTAATGGCATGTTTACCGCTGCGCGCTCGGCGGCAGCTCTAACAACCCAGTTGCTCGATTTAACGTCCGGTGTTGGGCGGCGGCGACCAAACAGCGTCTCAACGTAACCTTGGTCGTGAGCTTCTTTCTTAGTTTTATCGATGTATTCGCGGATTGGTTTGCGTAGCTCAAAGTATCGATCGATAAAAATTTTGGCATCTTTTTGAGTCATGCCCGTAGCTACACTCAAACCGTGCGGGCTCATGCCGTACATGATGCCAAAGTTAATGACCTTGGCATGGCGTCGTTGCTCTTTGGTGACGTCCTCGAGCGGAATGCCGTAGACCTGCGCGGCGGTACGGATATGAATATCTACGCCGTCGTTAAAGATCTCTATTAGATCGTCGTCGTGAGCTAGCGCAGCCGCTAGGCGCAACTCAAACTGCGAGTAGTCGGCAGAAATTAAAGTGTGTCCCTTCTCGGCAATAAAGGCCTTTCGGATCTTACGACCCTCCTCGGTGCGAATCGGGATGTTTTGCAAGTTAGGATCGTGCGAGCTTAGGCGTCCGGTTGGCGCCACGGCAGTCGAGAAAGTTGTGTGCACGCGACCGTCACTAGCAATTAAGTCTGGCAGCGTATCGACATAGGTACTCTTTAGCTTGGTGACTTCACGGTACTTGGTGATCTGATCTATAATTTCGTGCTTGCCGCGGAGTTTATCGAGCTCGGTTGCAGCCGTAGAATAGCCGGTTTTAGTCTTTTTGATCGTTTCGGTTGGTAGTTTAAGTTCCTCAAACAAGATGTCGGCAAGCTGTGCAGGCGAGGCAATATTAAACTCTTTGCCCGCAAGTCCATAAATTGTTTGTTCGATGTCGGAGATTTCGCCTTCCATCTGAGTCGACATCTTGCGCAACTTTGAGCCATCGAGCTTGATCCCATTTAGCTCCATCTTGGCCAGCACTGCAATTGACGGCCACTCTACCTCTCTGGCAAGCTTAGCAAGCTTGGGAATCTTATTAAGTGCACCGAGCTGAGCATTGTAGAGCTTCCATACGGTCGGCGCTATGGTTCCGCTCAGATCTAGTCGTTTCTCTGGTGGAACGTCGTCTAGGTCCTCTCCCTCGTAGCCAAAGGCGTCCTGTGCCAGCCTGGTTAAGCCCTGCTCCCGAATTAAAGAGTTAAGCAAAAAGGCGGCCATGCGCACATCGTGGTGAATCGGCGTGATTTCTACACCGAGTCGGTAAAACGCCTTAAAAACAGCCTTGGTATCGTGAGCAATCTTAGGCACAGATTCGTCTTCTAGAATGTTTTTAAGGGCTTTGGCGACGTTTTCGGGCTTGAGTTTAGTGGCATTTATTAAGTAGGCACGCTTGGCATCATCGCTAATTAGCACCTCTGTTAGATCTGCTCCGTGGGCGCCGTTACACCAAACGTGAACCACTAGCTCGGTGTGTGGTTTTAGTTCGAGCGACTCAAGTTGAGCCGGCAGCTCAACCTTGGTGACCTCGACGTTATGAGCCAGACCCTGCTCGGTATGTTTTTGCACGACTTCAGCCTCAACCTGCATTTTGTCTGGCAGTTGTCTTAACAAAGTTCTAAATTCTAGTTTTTGCAAAATTGCCGCGACAGCCTCAGGTTTGGTGTTGGTGACGTCGGCTTGCTTCCAGTCGAGTTTTATCGGCACGTCGCAGTCTAGAATTACTAACTTCTTAGTTAGATATGCCATGTCTTTGCCGGCTTCGAGCTTTTTAGCTAGGTTCGCTTTAATGAGGCCCAGATTGTCATATATGTTATCGAGTGAGCCAAACTCTTTAATAAGCTCGGTTGCGCCCTTTTCGCCAATACCAGCCACGCCAGGAATGTTATCGCTGGCATCACCCTTTAGCGACTTAAAGTCGACGAATTGCTCGGGCGTCATCTGATATTTAGCTTCAAAATGCGATTTATCGAACAATTCAACATCAGTTAAGCCGCGCTTGAGTGAAGCTACTTGAACGTGACCGTTTACCAACTGCAGCACGTCGTGATCGCTGGTGACAAGAATTGTTTCTATGTCTTTTTCTTTTGCCTTAACGGCGAAAGTTCCCATGATGTCATCGGCTTCATGATCATCAATTTCGTAAAGAGGCCAGCCGAAAGCATCGAGTAAATCGTGCAAGATGGGCACCTGGACATAAAAATCCGGCGGTGCGGGTTTGCGATTAGCTTTGTACTGCGGATAAAGATCCGTGCGACGACGAATGTTGGTCTTGGGCTTATCCCAGGCCACGCAGACGTAGTCTGGCTTGAGTTTCTTGAGAACTTCCAGCCCCATGACCGCAAAGCCGTAGACTCCCCCGGTGGGCGTGCCGTCGCTGGTAGCGAGGTTGGGCATCGCATAGTAGCCGCGGTAGAACACGGACTTACCATCGATGACCACTAGCCTCTTTTTTGACATGCTTTAAGTATATCTGTTTGGCTGAGAAGTTGCGACCTTGAGGACTTTGGACGATTTTTCACACACTTCTAAGCGTGTTTGGAGTAGGCTGCGCTCAGTAGGACCGGAGGTTTTAAACCCCCTTGGGTGGGTGGGCTATTCTACTACTAGGTAGTCGGCTTGCTCGGCGTTATTGATAATGATTTCCCAAGCCTGCTTGTCGACGTCGATTTCCATTAAGTTTACTTTGGGCAAATATTCTTTGGATTCGGCGATCTTACCACCGTCCTTGAAGAAGCCTGCGAGTTTATCGGCGTTTTCAACCGCACTACCGATTACGAGTAAGCCACCGCCCTCGCCTTCAACGACTTCCTTGATTCCCAGGCCGTGAATATCTAGGTCTATAACTTTTTCAATCTTGCTAGTATCAACATCGAACTTCCAAAGCGTGGTCTTGTTTACTTTATAGCTATTGGCAGTCGTGCTGTCATCGCCGTCTTCGTCAACCTTTAGAGCTTTCTGTTCTGATGTAGTGGTGAAGAATACCGTCTTTCCATCAGGAGACCAAGCCATGCTTTCAACCGTAGCCTCGGTATTGGCAGATACAGCAGTTTTGCCGTCTGATGTGCTGACCAGGAGTAGTTTGCTGCTAGCTATATCACCGTTAGCTTTGTAAGTCGCTGAGCCGGTAGCAATCGTCTTGCCGTCTGGGGAAACCCAACCCATATCACTCGATGCCGCAACAACCTTATCTTTTCCGGTAATCATGTCGAAGGCGTATACACCCTTAGATGAGCACGCACCTTCATGGTAAAGTGTGTCGTTAATGATGTCGTTAGTGATCGTGTTGTAGGTGTTAAAAGTGACGTCAAACAATGTGTGCACGTCCGCCGCATCAGAATATGCTCCGCCACAACCGCTCTTAACGACGTATGTTCCCTTATCGGTGGCTTTGGCCTCTTCAAGGTCATAAGTAGAAACAGCAAGTTTGTCGCTCAGTTTTGTCTGTTCACTGTAAACCAAAGTTTTATCGTCGATCCAGCGAGCATTGGCGTTAACCTTTTCAGTCGAATCCAATACTGTAGTCGACTTGGCAGTTGCTATATCCATGTAAGCAATTTGCAATGAAGTAACGGTGCTCACCTTGTCTTCCTCGGTTCTTGTATACGAGACCATGGTTCCGTCCGGAGATACTTGAGGACTTGAGTAGTAAAGTACGCCGTCGAGCGCAGGTACAAAAGTTGTTTCGAGTTTCAGTTCAGCGTCGGTTGTTAGCTGCTTCTCTTCTCCGTCAACATCAACCCATAAGTTACCGGCACGAATAAATGCTACGACAGTCTTAGCTTCGGCTTCCTCAACTTGCGCTGTATCTGCTGATTCTGGTTCTTCGTCTTTATTCATAACCAAGAAGTAATAGGCGGCTGCCCCACCGGCTGCTAGTAGCAACACCAGGAGTGCAATAAGCAGCTTCTTTTTCTTGCCGCTTTTAGGCTTTTTGCCAGAGTCTGGCAGCGGCGCTGAAGGCTGTTGCTGTTCAGGGGTTTCTTCTGGTTTATTTTCGTCTGGCATCTCAGGCGCCGGACCGGCCATTTCTGGTTGCATTTGCGGAGCTTTAATATCGTCCATCGAGCTTATCCTTTTAGTTAATTGAAGTTTAGCACATGAGCACTAGCAAACAGATGAAATTCTGTTTATGATGGACGGATGAATGACAAGCTTGTGATCACCCTAGTTGGAATGCCTGGCGCCGGCAAAAGCTACTGCGTTGATTACCTAGAGAAAAAAGGCTTTCCAAACGTCTACTTTGGCGGCATCACCGTTGATGAAGTTAAAGCCCGCGGCCTTGATGTCAATGAGGCTAACGAGAAGATGGTGCGCGAAGACATCCGAGCCAAAGAAGGTGTTGGTGTCTACGCTACTCGCATCATCGCCAAGCTCGAAAAACTGTTTGGTGAAGGCCACAAAACAGTAGTTGCCGATGGCCTGTACAGCTGGACTGAGTACAAGATTTTCAAAGAGAAGTTCGGCGACAACGCTGTGATTATCGCAATTGTTTCTCCTCGCAAGACTAGACACGCTCGTTTGGCTGATCGGCCAGTCCGTCCTTTGACTGATGAGGAGGTTACCTCGCGCGAATACGCCGAGATTGAGAACTTAGAAAAGGGTGGCCCGATCGCCAATGCCGACTACACCATAGTCAACGACTCGACGCCCGAAGACATGACCGCTCAGTTAGAGAAAGTCCTCGAGCAACTTTAAGCGGTTACAACAACCTGGGTATCGATAGTTTCGTCGGACCCAACAGGGTGCAAGTTCATTTCGTGAATTGTACCGCCAGGCAGTGAGATCACTCGCTCTGTTAGTACGGGAGCGCCGTTTTGAGGTGAAGAGTAAACATCCACGGTGGCCTCAGATAAAGCGGCTTCGAGACTTTGTGGTGATTCGGCCCCTAAAAACTTGGCTGCATCTTCGACTGCAAATGTCCGCGCCACAACCGCACCTTGTCGGTCAACTTCACTGACTTCTGACTCTGTACTTGCTTGCGTTGGACGAATAAGTTCAACTGTCTGATCGGCTTTTACGCCACCAGCAACTTCCGACAATGCACCAAGATCGTAGCGCTTTTTAGCAACGCTGCCCAAGGCATCCTTGGCCCAACGCTTTGAAGTCTCAGCTTTAGCGCGGGCTCTATCCTGACTTGGAACACCAAATCCTTCTTTTACATCAGCTGCTTGATCATCCGTTAGTTCTACAGGAGTTGAGTCAACTGCCAGTCCGCGCGATTGAGCAAGCTCGCCGCGAATTCGTTCTAGCTCAGCACTTCCTTTTGGTACTTCCGTTGATAGATTTCCTTCGACTGATACGCTCATGTTTTTGGCCTTTTTTTTGTTTATTTTTGAACTTTATATAACAAATCTATCATACTTATGCTTGCTTGTCAACTAGATGTTCCTGTAGGTACTCAGTTAGCTTCTAGTCTTGTGTATCCGTTCTAGACGTAATCTCTACCTGAGCCTCGTGCCCATCAAGCCCGTACACGCCACGAGCATTAAGGCACAGCTCTGATCCCATTTCATATTCTTTGCAAGATTTTGGACGATCATCGTAGTTTGAACATTCCCCGTCATCAGTTAGATAACCGCAATCTTCAGTGAGCATATAAAAACCGTAACGACTCTTTACTCGCACCGCTGTTGGGACAGGAACTCGCCGCCCATCGGCATCCAAGCTTTCAACCTGAAGAATTACGCGTTGATCGTAGTTTTTGGGTTTTACTATCGGCTCTAGCTTCATGGACCGTCGATGCCTGTACGCTTCCTGCGCGTCCAGCATCAAAGCCGTCGGCGCACGACAGCAAGCCCCAACGCAATTAGAGCAATTTACCTCAGTCGGTTCTGATTCCATAGACATGAACTATATGGTGCAATATCATTTAATTTTTTGCAAGTTTATTGCTACACTTTTACTACTCCGGGTAGGAGTGAAATGCAAAGTCCATAGCTGATGGGTTTACGCCCTAGGTGATTGGCGCTAGTACCTCAACATCCCAACTACCATAGCCGATGGTCGAAGGATCTAGGCGATTGGAGAAGAAGCAATGCCATCGAAACTGTACAGAGAAGGAAGGCTTCCGTACTACCGGGGCAGTCTTCTGTCTAGGCTAGAAGACGAGACGATCAGCCGGATCGTAGTCCGCGTGGATCTCCTCCGCCGCCCAGGCCAACCGCCCGGCAGCGAACAAGTTCACGCCATGCTGATCAACTGGCGACAGGATGACGACGGTGAAGTCGCCGGCGTATTCCAGTTCGACTCGACCGACCCATTCGATCCGCACCACTTGCAAATGCAGGTGTACTTCCACGACCACCCCCTCGCTCAGCCGTACGTTTTTCTACGCGCCATCCAGCACGGGAACCCGGCCTGGTGGGAGCACCGTTCACCGACCGGACTACGACTTGGTTGGCGTGGTCGCGCGACCGCAGGTGCTCTCAACTGGGAGACGCTGAATCAGGGCGTACTGCTGTCGCAGTACCTGTGTCGGTTCGCCGGCATGATCAACCAATGGAAGCCACCCAGTGAGCGCCACGTCGCAGGTTCGTTCCTCAGGGAAGGCACCGAGAAGCGTCTGAATTCGCTCATCATGAACACCAACACCGAACTCCATCGACTGGTCCTTGGTATGTAACACCCCTTCTACCCGAAGACCCCGCCGTGCTCTCTGTATCCGTTACCAAACGGGCAAAATACAGACGGCGCGCGGGGTTTTCACTTTTCTACATACACGCGTCAGTCAAAACCTCTGAATTTGTGAGGATAGAACATGGAGCAACGAGGACTGTTCTGACGGACTCCGCAGTTGCCCAAGTTCTAGCTGAACAAATTCTTGAGTGTTTTGCCTGCAGCGTGAAAGTTTTGCGCCACTTTATAAAAAGCGGCAGAAGCGCGCCACCGCAGGTGGCAAACAAACTACTTTAAGTAATCATGCAGACGCTTCGCGTCCTTGTGTTTCCGAAGTTTAGCCAATGCTTTAGCCTCAATCTGCCTAATTCGCTCACGAGTAACATTAAACTCCTGCCCTACTTCTTCTAGGGTGTGGCTTTTGCCGTCTTCTAAACCAAAGCGCATCTTCAAAATCTTTTGTTCGCGCTCGCTCAAAACGCCCAGCATATCTTTAACGTGTTCTTTAAGCAGCTGGCCAGTAGCAGACTCTTCTGGAGTTACGGTGTCTTCGTCCTCAATAAAGTCGCCGAGTACAGAATCTTCCTCGTCTTCACGAACTGAGGCATCAAGCGAGCTAATGTCCTGCTTGATCTTCATGATGTGCTCAACCTTCTCAACTTCAATCTCCATTTCTTTGGCGATTTCTTCGTTGGTTGGTTCGCGGTTAAGTTCCTGTGTTAATCGGCGCTGAGTTCTAAGCAGCTTGTTAATGGTTTCAACCATGTGCACCGGAATACGAATGGTGCGAGCTTGGTCGGCAATGGCGCGAGTAATAGCTTGGCGAATCCACCAAGTAGCGTAGGTCGAGAACTTAAACCCCTTAGACGGATCAAACTTTTCAACTGCGCGGAGCAGTCCAGTGTTACCCTCTTGAATCAGGTCTAACAGATCTAAACCGCGTCCCACGTAGCGCTTAGCAATTGAAACAACTAAACGCATGTTTGCTTCGGCCATTTCGTCTTTGGCCTTTTTGTCGCCGGCAACCACACGGTTAGCCAGAGTAATCTCTTCCTCGGGAGTTAGTAGTGGAATCTTACCGATTTCGCGCAAATAAAGACGCACTGAGTCATCGGCCACATCATCGAGATAGCCCTCGTTCGGTGCTACAGCCTCTTCTTCTTCGGCTTCCCATTCCGCGTCTTTGCCTTCGACTTCGATGCCTAGATCAACCAGCTCAGTAAACAAGCCGTCTAAAACTTCGACGTTGTCATTGTTGTCCGGAATCTTTTCGTATATTTCTTTTTGATCAATTGTGCCGGTTTTTTTGGCTTTTTCGAGCAACTCTTGCTTAATTTGTTCTAACGAATCGGGGGTAGCTGGTGCCGCCGCCTTTTTCTTGCCTTTTGGTGCCATGTTTACTCCTTGATTAGCGTCTTAAAAGATTCGAGTAACTGCTGGACTGTCGCATCATCTCCGCGAGCCTCAGCGGCTCGAATTTGGGCGCTTAATTCTTGCTGATGTTTTTTCGTGTTGATATCTGTGAGCCGACGGATGAGGCCAATCGTTTCGATTGTACGATCTGCTGCCGTCCAGTCCTCATACAATTCCTCGGTTGTGAATAATAATAGTTTGACATAGTCTGCAACCTCTTGCAAACCTTCGGTCGCCTCGGTAACGTGTTGGCGCTGATTTTGGACTAAATATTCAAACAATTTCTTGCGATCTGAGCCATCAAAGTACTCAGGCTGAGACTTGGCTAAACTTGAGCGAACTTCTGGATAAGCCAGCGCCAGGCCAAGCAGTCTATCCTGATAAACCGTGGTCGTATGATTGGTTTTTTCCGCTTTAGTAACCTTATTAGACCGTTTTTTTGCGGTAGATTTATTTGTGAGTCGATCGAGTTTTAGAGCGACGGTATCCACTCCCACCTCAAGGAGCTCCGCGAGTTTGTGTACGTAATGTTCTTGTTCTACCGGATCCTCAAGACGCGAGACTGTCGCTAGCACGGCATCGCTAAGATTCTTTTTTCCTTCGGCGCTAGATAAATCGTTTTGCTTTGTATGATGCTCAATCAGCCAGTCGATAACGTAAACCGACTTTTGAACCGCTTGCTCCCAGGCTTTAGGACTGCTGCTAATCAGTTCGTCTGGATCCTTACCGCCCGAGATATTAATCATCGACAGTCGAACCCCGACCTCTTGAGCAATCGGGATGGCGCGTTCGGTTGCAGCAACTCCAGCCGCGTCCTGATCAAAGGCCAGCCGAACATCTTCACTTAAACGACCAAGTTGATCTAGCTGATATTTAGTTAAGGCCGTTCCGGCTGTGGCCACAACATTAGTAACTTGAGTTTTATGAGAGGCAATAACGTCTAAGTTTCCTTCTACCACTACGCTGAATTTGTTGGCCCGGATTCCATCTTTAGCTAAATGCAGCCCAAAAACATGACGACTTTTGTCGTAAATCATCGTCTGAGCAGTGTTGATATATTTTGGCAGCGAATCATCGAGTACGCGAGCTGTAAAGCCAATCGCTCGCCCCTGGCCGTCGTGGAGCGGAACCATGAGTCGTCCTCTGAACATATCGACCAGCTGACCGCTTCGTCTAACTGCTAATCCGGCTTCTTCTAGCTCTTTCTCGCTAAACTTTCGCTTGCGCAAAAAGTTAGTCAGGGCCTGGCCGGTGCTCGGAGAGTAACCCAAGCCAAACTTACTAATTATTTCCTTGCCGTAGCCTCGACGCTTAACAACATACTCAAGAGCAGAAGAGTTTTTCACCAGACAAGCTTGGTAGTACTTGACTGCCAACTCGGTCGCTTGGTAAAGACGATCCTTCTTTTTTGCCGCCTGCCCGCTGCCAGCAAACTGAGTTAGCTCAACCCCGGCTTTGCGCGCCAATAACTGCAGCGCCTCGCGGAAATCAATGCCCTCCATCTCCATAACAAAGCTGAGCATGTCGCCGCCCCGATTTGAAGAAAAGTCATGCCAAATCTGTTTATCCGGGCTAATCATAAGACTGGCCGTTTTTTCATGCGTCCAGGGCGACAGCGCCTTAAAGTTGCGGCCAGCACGTTTTAGCTCAACGTATTCGCCAACAACGTCTTCTAGGCGCAACTTCTCCTTGATTTCCTCCTTGGCATCCATCCACCAAGTGTCGCACCACCTTAGCGCTCTTGCAAGCAATAGCGTGTGCCTAGAACGCCCGCTTTTTACTTTAGTCTAGCCGTTGTTAGTGCCTCTAGGTCTTGGTTATGGTTAAATATCCTCATGCAACCCGAACAATATCCAGTACCCGCACAGCCGTCACCCGATGGACAACCGCAGCCAGATGCTGATTGGCTAAAAAACTACAAAAGCCCAAAAGCCTCACCTCCCAAGCAGCGGATATTAGTAATTGTCGCTATCGTGGGTGTGGTGCTTGCGGTTATATTCCTATTCTTAACGTTTATTGTTGGTGGTGAAGATATTCAGTCTCAAGTTCGTAAACTAGCCGCCGATCAACAAGACATCGTCAGGTTGGCAAACATTGGCCAAGAAACCGATAACGCCAGCGCGCCGACTCACAACCTCGCCTCTACGATTAGCATTATTGGTGGATCTAACGTTCAAGCGCTTGCGTCGGTAGTTGGTCAGTTGAGTAAAGATGAGCTGGCGCTTGCCGCTAACACTAGTGCCGACACTAGATTTCAAACTGCCGCTCAAACCAACACGTTTGATACGGTCTTCCCAGATGTAATGAAAACCGAGCTTACAGAGCTAAACGCTAGTCTTAGTAGCTTGTTTGACCAGACCAATAATCAAAAACTTAAAGAGGTTTTAATTATGGTTTACGACAACAACAAAGAACTCATCACCGCCACAACTTCAGTTAGAAACTAAGTTTATCTAATACTTAAGTAAAACTTGGTTAGCGCTAGGCCGAAGTAAACACCGACCACACCATTGAATATAGCCTCAAGAAAAGTCGCTAGATCCTCTGGGAAAATATCCAGAATGATTCCCGCAAGTAGCGTAACTACGACTGCAAACAAAAACGCTGCCAGTATAAACACTACAACCTTGCCGACGTTGGCGCTAACCAGATCAATGCTAGCTCTGATCGACTCTAAAGCACCGGTCTTTTTATCAATCGAGATTAGCGGCGCAAACAAAAGCAACACGCCTAAGATAATGCCCGGAATAATAAACGCGATGAAACCAGCCGCTAATATAAGCATCATCACAAGTGTCAAAACGAGCAAACGACCGAAGCTAGCTTTTCCAGCATTTATAGCCTGAGCAAAGCTTACTGATTTGTTGTTTGCAGCCTCTAGCATTGCGTGCAACTGAGCGGCGTAAACAAAAATGCTGTAGACACCAGCTAACAATGCCCAGACGAGCAATGCTCCCAGTAAAGAACTAATGTCGATGCCAGTTGTAGTTGGTACTGCTTTACCCACGAACACATCCGAATTAACACTAAACGTCATTGCCACAAGTACCCCTATGATTAGCACTGGCACAAAGCCAAGTAGCCACAATGCGCCCCATAGTCCTATGTGCTTAGTTAGTAAATCCCACGCCGGAGCAAAACTATCTAAAGATGCTGTACTACCCGTGCTATTTGTACTTGCCTTCACTGGTTTGGAGGCTGCTGTTTTTTTATCGGCCATCGCCTTTTCTCCTATTAGTTGCTTTGAATTATAGGCCTATTTGGCTAATTGAAGTAGAAAAATCTAAAATTTGTCTAGAACATAAAGAAAAGAGGCCCAAGCGTCGTAAAGTATTAATACGATGCGTGGGCCTCAAGGGCACCTCCTTAAAGAGTTGATGCGGACAGGGAGTGCGCGGAGTTCTTCTGACTCCGGCTAGGAATCGTCGGGCTGGCTGTTGCGGAACTCCCACCGAGTGAGAAACAGCGGAACGCCGAAGAGCGGCAACAGAAAGCCGACTGGCTGCGTGAAGCCGTTCCAGAAGCCCTCGCCGAAGAGGGAGCTGAAGATCCACTGAACCAGGAATACCGACACGAGACCGGCCGTGGCGACCAGACCAATGTAGGTACCGATCATTCCGCCAGTCCAGCGGATGGCTTTCCAGGTCTGCTTCTCTTCTTCCGCCAAGATGGCCTTTTCCTCATCGGTCATCTCGTAGAGAGGCTTCTTGCGCCAATCTTTCTCTTTCTTGCGACGAGGCATAGCCTCCTCCTGTCATAGAACGAACACCCTGAGAATCTCCCAGAGAATGTGTTGATTTTATACTAAATCAAGTGATATGTCAAGACTTTGACAGAGGTCGTTTGTCTTCGGGAAGGCCTTCTACTATCAAACTATAAGAGTGATCCATTAGGTCTTTGACTTCTTGTTCAGGTAGTTGTCCGCTGAGCACAATAGTGTTCCAAAGGCGTTTGTTTAAGTGGTATCCAGGCTGAACAGATTCGTACTTTTCTCTTAAGAGTTCCGCGAGCTGAGGGTCGCATTTAAGACTGACACTAACCGGATTTTTAGTTGTAGACATCAGAGCAAACATTTTGCCGCCAACTTTATAAACCGCTACCTCCTCGCCAAAGGGGTAATCTAGTTTTGCGCCCGGCTTTGCCAGTAAGTAATCTTCTACTTCTTTAAAGTTCATATGGCCTCAAGATAACTGTTTGTTACTATGGATGCAATGACTTATCTGCTTTTTATTATTGGCTTTGTGCTTCTGATTCGAGGTGCCGAGTGGCTGGTAGACGGTGCTTCTAAACTTGGCCGACGACTAGGTATCTCGAGCCTTGTCATTGGCTTAACGGTAGTTGCGTTTGGTACATCTTTGCCAGAGTTAGTCGTGAACATGTTCTCGGCCTTTACCCCAGGCGCAAACGATCTAGCAATTGGTAACATTTTAGGTAGTAACGTGGCAAACATATTACTGGTTCTGGGTCTGGCCGCACTTGTTCGGCCTTTAAGTGTTAAGCGCCCGACTGTTTACCGCGAAGTTCTGTTCAACGTTTTTGCCAGCGGGTTGCTCATTTTACTGGTTGCCGATCAGTTCTTTGACAACTTTCACCAAGACTTCGTTGGATTGTCGCGCATCGACGGTGTAATCCTTATGTCTTACTTCGTCGTCTTTTTGTACTATGCATTCGGCCGCAGACTATATGCCAAAGAGGAGGCAGGCGCCAAAGATACCCCAAAGCCCGATAAGAACTTCTCCGCAACCGAAGTTGCCTGGAAAATTATTGTTGGTAGCGCTGCTTTAGCGCTGGGAGGAAACTGGATCGTAGACGGCGCAATTACGGTGTCGGAACTAATCGGAGTCAGTACCGGAGTGGTTGGCTTAACGGTAGTTGCAATCGGCACTTCGCTACCTGAACTTGCTACTTCGGTAATCGCAGCCAAGAACAAGCAAGTCGATATTGCAGTTGGTAACGCTGTTGGCTCTAACCTGTTTAACATCTTTTGGGTGCTTGGCTTAACAGCGGCCATCAAGCCGCTGCCGTTTACCGATAACTTTAAGTTTGGCGCGGCTGCTGTGCTGATAACCTCGATTGTATTGTTCATGAGCGTAGCCTTTGGACGCTACAAGCATCAGATCAGCAAATCTGAGGGTAGATTCTTTTTGGCCTTATTCGCAGTATTCTTAATTACTACAGTTTTTGTTGGCTAAGCTGTTTGACGTATTCCTTGAGCTCGGCAATGCTGGCTCGGATATCATCAAGTGCGCGGTGTGAGTCTGGCTTACGAGCCATGGTTCCGTATTTGCCGTACATGTAGATCTTAAGCGAAGTCACATCAAGCATTCGATAGTGCAGGAGTTTGTCGAGTTCTGGCCAGTGGCGTCTAATGAATCTCCTATCCTGATGGATCGAGCTACCAGCAATAATGGCCGGCGCATCAGCAAACTGGCGCTTTACCAGCTTCATCATTTCACTTTCGACTTCGCCCTCGCTGAGGTGGCTGGCTTTCACTTGGTCGAGCAGACCGTTGGCTGAGAGATGCTCTTTTACCCATGGGTCGGCTTTTTCTAACACTGCCTCAGATTGATGTACTACGGCTTCATAAGTTTCTAGTTCTTGAAAATCAAAATCGGTTACAATCGCGGCCACTTCAATAATGCGCTGTTTTTCCGGCTCAAGACCGGTCATCTCCAGATCAATCCAGAGTAGTTTAGTTGGGCGGGCGTTTCGTTTGTTCACGTTTTCTCCAAATTCGTCGGTGCTTAAACCGCGGGTTAAGACTCAAGAAGCGCTCTAGAGTTGTTCCCACGATACCATGCCTCTTGTTGGTTTGAACAATGCTATAAGCTGCTATCGCTACCGCCAGCGAGCCGATACCATCGACTATGAGGTCCCACATTGTGTCCTGAAGACCGTTCTTTTGCATGTTGGTTCCAAAAAATCCATCGACAGCAAACTCAAATATCTCCCAAACCGCACCAAAGGCCATGCCAAATGTGAACACAAAAGTTGCAATAATAAACGGTGATGCATCGAGCTTACCCTGATGTTTTAGGGTGTAGAGAATCAAGAATCCCGCCATCGCTAAGACTACTCCCGAAATAACGTGCAGGACCGCATCCCACCACCAAAACCGCTCATAAGCATCTCCCACCTCACCTAAAACTACTGAAGCAAAAATAAACAACGCTAAGACTATGTTGTACTCAATTGGAATTACTATTTTGTATTTGCGGCTCAGTAGCTCAGGAATAAAAGTCAAAACCAGCGCCATAACACTTATAAAGAAGGCCTCCCACTCACCAGTTATTAGCCCCCAAACAGCGGCCAGGACAATGATCAGACGCAACGACCAAAGTATTGCAAGCTGCGAGCCAGTGGTCGCCACTAGACTGCCTCCCCGTCGCCGCGAACAATAGTTCCGTCGTCTTCAGACTTAAAGTTTAGTGCGCAAGAGTTTATGCAGTAATGTTTACCATTCGGGGAGTCATCGGCGTCAAATACATGGCCAAGATGTCCGCCACACTTACTGCACGACACCTCTGTTCGTTGCATACCCAACTCGTTATCGTTCTTTAGCTTAACGGCGCCGGCTTTTATTACATCGTAAAAACTGGGCCAACCCAGCAAGCCCGGAGTTTTTGAGTCATACTTCGTATCCGAGGAAAACAGCTCCGTACCACAATCGGCACAAACGTAGGCTCCTGTTGCTTGGTTGTGTAAAAGTGCACCAGTAAATGGAGCTTCGGTTTCCTTTTCTAGAAGAATCTTTTTCTGCGCCGAACTAAGCTTTTTTGTCATACCTCAATTATAGACCTTAGAGATTGATTAAAACTAACAAAACCCATCGCCTATAAAAAGTTCTTGAGTTAGGATAAGAGTATGCAATGGTTAAGAAATAACATAATTCCTGTGGGACTATTAGTTGGTTTAATGCTTGCTGGAGTGCTTTTGGCTTGGCAAAGCTACGACACCAACCAGCGGGCACAGGAACAAGTTAGCCAATTAACTGAGGTTGAGCCTGAATCAGAAGAATCAGAAGAGCCAGAACCAGCAAACGACGAGGCAATTCCAGACACTCAGGACCCAGAACCAAAACAAGAGCAAAACGGGCAAACTCAGGAAAAACCAAGCCCAACGACAGCAACTCTAGAGGGCAGCTTGACCTATCCATCATCAGGAATCCCAAGTGGAATGCAAGTTTGCGCTCAAAATACCAAGACTGACGCGGCGGTCTGCACCACGAAGCATCTGCAGAATTCAAAGTACGTTTACGACCTAGGCTACAAGATTAGTGTTAAGCCTGGGACATACCAGGTTTACGCCTTAAATCCAGCCGACAACCAGCCCGCCTACTACAACAGCTACATGAAGAAGCTAGGCACCAGCGGTCAGTGGGGTAATTACCCAAAGAACTGCGCGAACCTAGCACCAATAAAACTGAATGTAGTCGCTGGTCAAAGCTACTTTGATCTCACCGTTGGCGACTGGTACTACGACGCTCAGTGCAATTAAAAAGCTACTAAAAAAGGACGCACTTTTTGTGCGTCCCCTCTTTTGGTTTTGTGGTTTTGTGAGTTTTAAACGCTTAAGTTATTTCTTCTTAGACGTTGAAGGCATTTTTAGTTTGCCAGAGTTGTGGAGCTTTACTAGCGCCCAAACAACCAGCAATACTGCTACGCTAGTGATCAATGTGTCTAGGAACTGTCCCCAGGCCAAAGTCACACCACGAATGTTGTCTTCGCTTGGCTCAACCAATGTTGAGTACTGAGAAGCTAGGTCTGATCCACCAAACAACCAGCTTACTAGTGGCATCACGATAGTTGCCACAAAAGTGTTTAATAGTGCTAGTAAGGTTGCGCCTACAACAAATCCTAGCGCAATTGCCCACACCATGCTTTTCTCTAATTTTGCAAAAAGACCCATGTCTTCCCTCCGTTAAATATTCCCTAGTATAGCAACCTTGCCCTAATCAACCAACGAATTGACTGTATAACAGGTGTGTAATGCTCGATACAGCAGCGCCCAGTACAATCCCCCACGCAATATCAATTACTACAATTTCTCGTGGCCAATTTTTTAACGTTGCCAGATTTGTTAAATCGTATGTTGCATAGGTAAAGAAACCAAAAGCTCCACCGGCAGCAGCCGCAAAACTCCAGCTATCGCCTACGGCTGGCGCTATGGCAAAATAGACTAGACCAATAACAAAGATTAAATAAAACAAAATCGCTGCCGGCCAATTTACTTCTTTGGCAATAAATTTTCCAAGGTACTTTTGATAGATATTTTTAGCAATAACACCCAACCAAAGCATGTCGATAGCAAAGAAAACGACCACTGCAGTTATGTAGATTACTAAATAATCAATTAGCTCCATGGCTACATCTTCTCCGGAACTTTAATTCCAAGTAGACTTAAGCCGTCTGTAAGCACTACTCTGACAGTCGCCAGCAGAGCTGTTCTTGGCTGTTCTTGATCGCTACCCAGAACCTTTGTCGTCTCGTAGTAACGGTTGAGTGTGCGGGCGATATCGTACATAAACATAGCAATCTTGTGTGGTTCCATATTTGTGGCCGCCTCAGAAACCATTTGCGGATAACGAGCTAGCATAAATAACAAGTCCTTTTCAGCCACCCAATCATATTCAGTTTTGCTAAGACGAAGATCTTTAATCTGGCCTTTGCGCAGAATCGAAGAAATCCTAACCGCCGCGTACTGAACATAAGGCCCAGAATTGCCCTCTAAGCTCACGGACTCTTTTGGATCGTAGATTACATCTCCGCCAATGCCTTGCTTTAAAAATGCGTACTTTACTGCCCCGAGCATGACTGTGTGATCT
Organism: Saccharimonadales bacterium (SeqCode); assembly: GCA_041751215.1. Lineage (GTDB taxonomy): Bacteria > Patescibacteriota > Saccharimonadia > Saccharimonadales > JBGSXW01 > JBGSXW01. Next base: position 85,964 of record JBGSXW010000005.1, read on the forward strand.
TTATGCCCGACTGTTTCTTCCATGGCAGCGGTAGCTTCGTCTAAAACATCGACTGCGCGCAAAATGTTACCTTTACGACTACTCATCTTGACGCCGCCCTGAAGTTTTACGTTGCCGTGAGTGATGTGACGCGTAGCTTCAGAGAGCTTAGGCTGAAACTGCTCAATGCTTTTTAGCACGACTTTCATGTACTCAACAATGTCGTTCCCGGTAATAATAACTGATTGATCAAAGTGGTAATCTTCCCACTTTTTGATGATTAGGCCGACGTCTTTGGCCTCATAAGTTGGCAGCCCCTCGGAGTTAATAAATACTCGTTTGTGCAACCCGTGCTTTTCGCCGTCAAATATTACAGCTCCGTCGCTAACTTCGTAAACTCCAGTTTTTTGCTGTTCTTTTACGGTTGCAAGTCCAATCGGTGCGGTTTGGCTTTCTGGGTAAAATCGCTCAAATTCTGAGCCGATGGTTTTATAAAATTCTTTAAAGTAATCATAGCTCCACTCACGACAAGTCCAGTAAACCTTAGCCAGGTCTGAGTCGCGGTCGTTGTCTTTATGAATTTGGTAGATACTTTTGTTCAGTTTAATTACTTCTTTTTTGACATCCTCGTCAGCTTCGAAGACTGCATTGCCTTCGACGTAGGCCGCAGTTAGCCACTCGGCATGATCTTCAACCTCAGCCAGCTTATCGGGGTTTGCACCGCCCAAGCGCTTTAAAATAGCCCACATGGTTATCGCAACGTGGCGCCCAACGTCGCCGCCAAAATTAACACGGTGAACGTTGGCACCTTGAGCTTCAAATAGATTGGCGATCGAATCACCCACTACACTGGTGTAGAGGTGCCCTGCGTGCAAAACCTTAAATGGATTTGGATCTGAATATTCCGTGACAATGGTTTTGTCTTTAAGAACTTCGTTAGATCCATACTTGGCGTGAGTTTTAACGTCGCTAAGCAATTCATCGGCTAAGACTTCAGGTTTGAGCCAGAGATTAAGATATCCGCCGCTGGCTTCAAGCTTTTGCACTGCTTCAAGCTTAATGGTGGTCGCTTGCTGAGCTAATTCGGCCGGATTTTTGCCTAACTTGCTTGCGGCTTTAAACAACGGCAGCGCTAAATCAGCACCAGATTTTGGGTTGGCAATTTCAAGAGTTAGCTCTGATTTATCTAGATCGCAACTGTGGGCAACGGCTTCGGTAAACTCTTGGCTAAACCGATCTAGAAAGTAACTCATCCTAGGAACAGAGGCTCAAGCCAACTACCTACAGCAAATGCTGCACCGGCGGCCAAGGCTCCCAGAGTTAAGGTTTCAAGCACTGATGAAAAAACTGGAGCATGCGCCACTCGGCTCTTAAGCCAGCCGATTCCGGTAAAGGCCAGGGCTGCTAAGATGCTAGTTTGCAAGAATAGATTTTCGCTTGGCCCCTCAACAATAAAGTCGTAAAGATAAGCCAACATAGGCACTAAGCCAACGATCATAAAGGCTACGAAGGTCGTGAAGCCAATTAGGCCAGCGTTTTCTGGTTCCTCTGCTTTTGCGTGCTCTTCTTTCATAATAAAGTCCGCTGCTTGATTACTGCTAGCGATTACGGCAGTTGCAGTCGTTAATTCTTTGCCCGCAAAACCATATTTTTTTAAGTTTCTAGAAATAATAGTTTTGGCTCTAGAAATACTATCTTCTAGCATCTTAACCACAGCTCGACGCTGCTTACGGTACTGATCGACCTCTGAGCGCTCGGATAAGTAGGCGCTAACGCCCATCGAAATGCCATCAGCAATTAAGTTGGCGAAGCCGAGCACTAAAATTACTCCTGCTTCGAGTCCGGCCGCAGCCGATGCTGCAACTACCGCAAAGGTAGTAACAATTCCGTCAATTCCACCGTAAACGAATTCTCCTAGATACTTGTCAGTTAGACGCTTGATCATATTCTCTCCTCTTTTCTAACAGTATAGGGTAGCTGGCTGTAACTGATCAACAAAAAAGCCCGTAAGTATGCGGAATGGCGGAGAGGGAGGGATTCGAACCCTCGAAACGTCTTGCAACGCTTACACGCTTTCCAAGCGTGCTCCTTCAGCCACTCGGACACCTCTCCACACTGTTGACTATACATAAGGTAACTTGTTTAAGTCATAGGTTCAAAGTAATATTTAGTTATATGGCGTTAATCGAGATCAAAGATCTAAGCAAGATTTATGGCGAGGGCGATGCTACGACTGTAGCTCTAGACAGCGTGTCGCTCGAGATCAAAAAAGGCGAATTTGTAGCTATTATGGGGCCTAGCGGTTCCGGAAAATCCACCCTTATGAACATGATTGGACTTCTTGATCGCCCGACTCACGGCTCTTATCATCTGGATCGTCAGGATGTTTCAGCCCTCAAGCAACGCCAGCAAGCCAAGTTCCGCCGAGAACAAATTGGCTTTATATTTCAGACCTTTAATCTATTACCCAGAATAACCGCAATTGAAAATGTTGCCCTGCCTCTTATGTATCAGCGCGTAAATCAAGCTAAGCGCCTCGAGCAGGCAGCTAAATTTATGAAGAACGTCGGTCTCGAAGATCGTCAGTACTACATGCCCAACCAGCTTTCTGGCGGCCAGGTTCAGCGCGTCGCGGTTGCACGAGCGCTAGTTAATAAGCCTAAGCTGGTTCTTGCCGATGAGCCAACCGGCAACCTCGACACGGCTGCCAGTGCCAAGATTATGAACCTGCTCAAAGAGATCAACAAAGGCGGCAATACGATTTTAATGGTGACTCACGAACCAGAACTGGCCTCTTATGCTGACCGAGTTATTTACCTGCAAGACGGCAAGATTATCGATACTCCACCTCACCTAATAAAGCCCGACACCAAGAAAAAATCCTCTAAAAAGGGTTCAACTAAGACTAAAAAGGCGGCTAAAAAATCATGATGTTGGTAAATATTCGCATGGCGCTAGCCGCTCTTCGCTCAGCGAAAGTTAGAACAATGCTGACTATGGTGGCCGTAATTATTGGTGTTACTGCATTTACGGTTGTAACTACTGTGGCCGACGGCTTTAAGGTCTCTATCGAGAACGAAATTAACGCCTTTGGCGGAAACCTAGTTCAGATCACCCCGGGAGAGTCGGTAGTGCGCGATGACGAAGGAAATATTGTTTCCTTCAACCCGGTGGCGGCATTTGGAACCTCGACAATCTCTGAAAAAGACGTCAAAGACATTAAAAATACCCCCGGAATAGCCAGTGCTGCTCCGTTAATGTTAATCTCTGGTGTTGTATCGCGCGGCGAAACCGAAGCACCCGCCGGATCGATGATTATTGCAACCAACGAGGACTACCCCATAGCCTTTAACCAAGAGCTGGCTCAAGGCGGCTTCTTTAAGGACAGCAACGGAGCTCAGAAACAGATTGTTATTGGGCATGGCATTGCCGAGGCGCTGTTTGGAGAGAACAATCCACTAGGCGGTAAGCTACAGATTCGCGGCCAAGACTTTGTGGTTGTCGGTGTGCTAGCAGAAGTTGAAAGCGCCCTTGGTTTTGCAGGCGACTTTAACACCATGTCGTTTATATCCTCTGCTCAAGGCAAACAGTTCAACAACGGCGTAATCCAAATCATGGAAGTCGATGCCCAGCTCGAGGACGGAGCCGACCCCGATCAAGTTGTACAAGCAATTACTGAAACGCTGAAAGAGAATCATGGCGGCGAGGAAGACTTTACTGTCATCAAACAAGACGAAGTATTGGAGCTAACAGATAGCATCATTGGCTTAGCCGAGAGCATTGCCAACACTTTCGCTTACATAATGCTCTTAGTTGGAACCTTGGTAATTATGCTGATTATGCTGGTTTCGGTCAGCGAGCGAACTAGAGAAATCGGTATCCGAAAAAGCATCGGTGCCGCCAACAGTCACATTTTGTCTCAGTTCTTAGTAGAAGCCGTCGTGATTAGCTGGCTTGGATCATCACTTGGAATCGTGCTGGCTTACTTGCTTGGACTGTACATCAAGTATTTGATTGATGTCACTCCTGTTTATACTGTCAGTACTCTGATAGCGACGATAATACTCGCAACTATCGTTGGCGCCTTAGCTGGCTTAGCGCCGGCCTTTAAAGCCGCTCGCAAAGATCCAGTTGAAGCTCTACGACACGAATGATCTCTATAAAACAGCCTCCATCACTGCACTCAATCAACAATGCCCTAACGGTGCTGGTGTTTATTCTTGGGCTCTATATTCTGATTACTCCATTTACGCCGGTTTTGTCTCTGTGGTGGCAAAATAGCTTCGGTGGTGACGGTTATAACTACTCTGGACGACTAGCCAACACTGCCAGCTCAGATGCCAGCCAGCCAGCGCCTAAAGATAGCCGATTAGTTATCCCGGCAATTCACTTAGATGAACCGATTGTGGTCGGCGATGATCCAGCCAACATTGATAAGGGCGTTTGGCATCGTCCCAATACGAGTACTCCCGATTTGGGAAGCAATACGGTTCTAGTTGGGCATCGTTGGGATTATGGACGAACTACTGCAGTCTTTTATAACCTCGACAAACTAAAGACCGGTGATTTATTTGCGCTTTGGTGGGATGGTAAAGAGTACGTCTACAGAGTGTCTGGGCATAAAATTGTTGAGCCAACAGCAGTCGAAGTCGAGGATCCAACCGGAAAACCAATGGTCACTCTCTACACCTGTACACCGATTTGGACAGCTAAGCAGCGCTTGGTTGTCACTGCCGACTTAGTGATAGATGAGGATGCAAGATGAAAGAAAAGATCCGATTTACTGTATTGGTCCTTCTACTAGTAGCTGGAATTGGGTTTGTGATTTATACCCAAACTCAAATTGACTCAAACTTCGTCGAGAGTTTTTAGGCTGCGGCTGATTGCTCGTGTCGCTTGGCAAAACCAACAGCTGCCCGAACAACTCGGTGCTGCTGAGCTAAATCAAGCGGATGAGACACACCCTGATGGAATCGATGATCAGCGTGACGCTCGCCTCTTGGCTGCTCATTATTTACTGAAAAAATCGACAAAGCCTCTAAGACACCGCGTCTTGGTCCTGGCACCAAAAGACTAAGCACCTGTTTTCCGTCTTCTTCGTAAGCCCGAACCACGCAGCCCTGGCCATCAACCGTATGCTCGTGTAAATCAGTGTCTGGTTCAGCTTCTCTGACCGCTTCAATTAAGTGCTCTAGAGTCTCGGCGTTAACTACATGAACAGGAAATCCGGTAAGTTGTTCTGGCCGTTCGAGCACATCACCCAAGTCAATAGGTGTTACTTCTTCTTCTGTCATGCTCATAGCTAAGCCCTTTGTTTATTGTTTTATAATGCTTTGGTTTTTTAACAACCCTCTACATATAATTGTACGCCCCGGTGTCAACCCTAGGTGCTTTCGGTGCACACTGACACTGCCCTGCCTACTGGCAAAGCCAGTAGCAACCACCAGTTCTTCGTCAGAAGCTCCAGTACTCGCGTATAGTACTTATTTGTACAACAGCACTCCATGCTTCGCTTCTTCCTTGCAGTGTATGCCGAAAGCACCTAGGGCGTTTTCAGTAAACTAAACTAATTCTTTCTTCATGCGCTCAACTAGGTCTATCGGCGCTGGGTCGTGTCCGTTAAGAAAGGCTAGGTAGAACGATACGAAGTCTCCCAGCACACACGTGCTGAGTAGCTGTTCGAGCATAGTGTCACCCTGCGCCTTTACCGTTACCGGATGCGGTCGTTTGCCGGAAAGTAGCTTGGCGGAAATACCAAATCTCTTTTGCACTCTCGGGTGGTCTAAGTCGGACACGATGTCAATTATTGCGTAGGGCTTTTCGACTGGATGCGAGGACCAGCCAATAAACTCATTGTGGTTGAACTCAGGGTACTGATTGACCCATGCTACATTCTTGGCGTTTTCATTAAAGCTAATCTTCCACTTGTTCGCGGCAGGAAATAACTGTGTGCTTGCATATACAACAATCGATTTCCCCATCAGCTCTTGAGCGACCTGTTTGGCTTTATTCTCAGCTGTGGGCACATCGGCAGTTAAGACACCAGTTGAGCCCTGAAGCTTTCGAGCAGCTTCCTCAAGCTCCGCGGCAGCACCCTTCTTAACCGCACTGGCAGCTTCTAAGATCGTTACCAATGCCTTAAAACTATAAAACGTTGCCATTCTTGGCTGTGGTGAATCAGGAAGTTCTGCGTAGGGATACTTCTTGTTCTTTGCAATTTCGCCCAGCTTGCCACCATGAGCAATCACCGCGATTTTGGCACCGGCCTGTTCGGCTAGCTCAAGTGCACTAAGTGTTTCTTCGGTATTGCCCGAGTAGCTCGATGCAATGAACAAAGTGTTTTGATTTACATATTCAGGAATCGTATAGTCTCGTACCACTTGATATGGCTTGGCTAAACCTGGCCAAGTAAACGGCATCGTCGCCGAAATCGCCGACCCGCCCATGCCAGTAAACACTACATTTTGAATTTCAGAGATGTCCCCAAGATCAATATCGTAAGTTTGTAGTAACTGATCGTATTGTTTAGCCGCAAAAGCCACAGAACCCGATTTATCGTAGGTTTTTACCAAATTTGTGTCATCTAACATGCTACCTCCATTAAGCGACTCTAGGTTGTAGATAAATCATACTAGCTAATGCGAAATGTCTTAAACATTTAATGTTTGATTTAGGATTCATATTGATTATGCTATGATTTAGCAAAGAATAATGAACATTTAAGGGTGGGCATGGACGAACAGTCGCAACAAACTAACACGCAAGAACCAACACAACCAGACTCAATCGCCCAAGATGAAGCTGCAGTTGGTCAATTGATTACGCCCCAAGACGCTACTTCTACCAGCGACAACTCAAATGCCAAAGCTTCGGATGACACGGCTAAGGTTACAGTTTCTCCTATTGGTAGTGTTCCTGCCGATGATTCGGGCATGACTACCGAGGAAGTAAAGCCAGCAATTACCGGTTCCCCCGGAGGTTTGCTGACCGATAGCGCTCCAACTGATACCGTCAAAGTATCACCAGCAGTAGTGAGCCCTGCCCCGTCTGCTGCACCTGAGGCCACCGAAGACAAAGAACTGCTTTCGGTTAAGCAACAAGCGCTCGAACAACTCACACCATTAGTCGACAAACTAGATGTGCCAGCCGAAGAAAAGTTTAATACTTACATGATGATAATTCGCGCTAGCGATGACCCAAAGCTGATCAAACCAGCTTTTGAATCGGCCCAAGCTATCGCCGAAGACGATAAAAAAGCTCAGGCGCTCCTTGATGTCGTTAACGAAATCAACTACTTAACCCAGCCAGATGGCGACAAGCCTGAAAACGACAAAACCCCAACCTCGTAACCTCTTACCAAAAAGCAAAATTTAACAAAAAATAGAGCTACCTCTTAACAACAGGGGTAAAGTGGAGTATAGTTTAGAACCTGTTTTCTTAACTTGCTTCTGGTAATAAAGCTAGGACTTGTTGAGCGAAAGTAATGAAGAGCGAGAAATCGTATCAACAGAAAGGATACGATGACGAACTCTGAGTTAATTGCAGCCAACAAGAACAGCCTTAGACCGGAATGAAGCTAATAAAACAGGTTTAAGCCTTATGTCAAAACATAACCGATCTACCAATTTCAAGACCTTGCAGATATTCTGGCGCTTTACGCGCGAGTATAAGCTACGCTTTTGGCTTGGAACATCAGGTGCGGTGCTTGGGACTATTGTCCAAGACATCATTCCGCCGCTAATTGTGGCTCGTGGCTTTAACCTGCTACAAGACCAGGTAAACAGCAATTCGCCCCTAGAACTAAGCCAATTCTGGCCCTTTATTATTGCCTACGCAATCTGCATGCTGCTCGGTTTAATCATTTGGCGATTACAGGTAATTGCAGTTTGGATGTACGAAGTTCCAGTAATTGAAAACTTGGCCCTGCACATCTTTAATCACCTCCAAAAGATGGGGGCTGGTTTCCATGCTAACCGCTTTGGGGGCGCTCTGGTCTCGCAAACCACCAAGTTCTTGAGCGCCTACGAAAAAATCATGGATGAATTCACTTGGAGTGTGGTTACCGGCATAACTGCAATTAGTGCATCGATGATTGTTCTAACCGCAGTGGCTCCACTCTACGCCGCAGTTTACGGCGCGATTAGTATTCTCTACTTTTTAATAGTTTATCGATTGCAAAAAAGGTCGATGCCTCTAGACCGCGCCCTAGCCGCTAGCGAAAGTGATCGGACCGCTAAGTTTGCCGATATGATAACCAATGTCTCAGCTGTTAACTCCTACGCCGGCGAGGAACATGAGTTCAAACGCTTTAACGAGCAAACCAAAGAAACCTCACAGGCTTACTATCGCCTGCTCAGACGAGTCTTAAAAAATGACATCGTTGGCCAGGGCATAACCAACAGCTTAGGCTGGATAGCCTTTGTGTCTGGAATCCTAGCAATTACCGTCTTTAACAGCCCGGCCGGAGTGTTGTTCTTGGCTGTTTCTTACACCATGTCACTAACCAGGCGTCTCTGGGAGTCATCGCGAACCATGCGTAACTTTAGTCGCGCCTTCGGTGACTCCACCGATATGACCGAGATCTTGCAGCTAGAACCAGAGATTCAAGATCCAGTCGATTCATCATCGCTAGATGTCTCCGACGGCTCCATCGAATTTAAGGCAGTCGGCTTTGCGTATCAAGATAGCGACAGCGCCAATGCAAAAGTGTTCCATGACTTGAGTCTAAAGATTGAAGGTGGCGAAAAAATTGGCCTGGTTGGCCATAGTGGTGGCGGAAAAACTACTATCACCAAGTTGTTGCTGAGATTTATGGATATTCAAGAAGGTCAGATCCTTGTCGACGGCCAGGATATCACCAAAGTAACTCAATCTGATTTACGCCGAGCAATTGCTTATGTGCCTCAAGAACCGATGCTGTTTCATCGCTCGATTGCCGAAAACATTGCTTACGGCAAACCAGGTGCCAGCATTAAAGAAATCGAGGCCGTAGCTAAAAAAGCCCATGCACACGAGTTCATTAAAGATCTGCCTCACGGATATCAGACTCTAGTCGGTGAGCGCGGAGTTAAACTATCGGGTGGTCAGCGACAGCGCGTCGCTATTGCCCGCGCCATGCTTAAAGATGCTCCGATACTGGTGCTCGATGAAGCTACTAGTGCTCTGGACTCAGAGAGTGAAAAGTACATTCAAGATGCTCTTTGGGAGTTAATGAAAGGCCGAACTGCCATCGTTATCGCCCACCGACTAAGTACTGTGCAAAAAATGGATCGCATTTTGGTTCTAGAAGATGGAGCGGTTGTTCAAGACGGACCGCACGCCGAGCTGGTTAAGTCCAAAGGAATTTACTCTGATCTTTGGAACCACCAATCTGGCGGATTTTTAGAGGAATAACCACTAGTAAGTAGCGCATCCTCGAACATAAAACACAAAATCCCAAAATGTTGAGGGGTTGACGCCTAATAAAATAGTAATACTATGAAAATAAGCATTACTTAAATAAGTGGTATGGATACATCTATGAAACAAGGAAATGAAACACCAGCTAGCTCGGGGTCTGTCGGTGAGAATAGTTCTTTAGCAAAAAAACTGTCCTCAAAATCAAATCAACTCGGTAAAAAAATGAAGCAAAGACCCGTAATCAGTCTTCTGATTGTGGGTCTTCTTGTTGGCGTTATCGCTGCGCTGGCAGTTTATACAACTCAAGCCAATGCGTTTAAGTACGTGCTCGTCTCTGGCGGAGGGTGGCGCGGCACTTGTGTTTCGCAGGGCCACACTCTTCTTGGTGAATCAAATCAAACAACTACAAAACGCAACTACGCTGTTTGCCAGATAGATAGTTCGGGCAAAAACAGTCTTTACCCCAATGACTGGCGTTGGCTTAGATCTGGACCAAATACTATAGGTGACTTCGAGATCGCTCTCCAAAAGGTCAAGGAACTTGGTTATACAGAGTCTGAAACCTGCTTTAACATGGTGGCCTTAACTAATAACGCGAAAGTAGACCTCGATCTATTTGGTGACTACGCCGCAAAACGCACTGGAGTTTCGGTTACAACCGGAGACTACGAAAGTTATTGTTATACCGCTCCGCTAACCAACAATAACCATAATGCCGGGATTATTGTAACTAGCGGGACAGTCAGGCTTTCGTCAATAACCGTCGCAAGCAAGAAAACTCCGCCAAATGACGACGCAGTTAGGGCTGGTCGCGTCGTTCCTTATGATGCAAACTCGGCGTGGAATACACCTATCGGTGCTAATCCGGCAATTCACCCCAAATCAAAGCAATATGTGGAGGCTATCGCTGATAACGATAAGCCTCTGACAGCTGACGTGGATCAATACTCGGTCCCTGTATATATGTTTGACGCAAGCACCCCCAGAGTAACCATTAAGATGACGGGCTACTTCTCGTCATACGACAGCGGTGATGACTCTCGCAAAGGGTATGGCTTTGCACCAACGATAACTAGCGTGCCTGTTCCGGAAGGAGCAAAAGAAGGTGAAGGATCAGACGGTCAGATCGTCTTCTGGGACCCAATCAATCAGGTTGAATGGGGCTTCTGGCGCTGGGATAAAAAAGCTGACGGCAGCTACACCGCTCAGAATGGTTATCGATACCACACCGGCCCAGGTTACTTTGGTAGGTTTGCAGATGGACTGTCCGGTCGCGGCGCGGGCACACCTTACTTCTCTGGTCTTGTACGACGCTGGGAGATTGACCAAGGCAGAATCGATCATGCCATCAGCTTTGCCTACGCCTTCCCTGAAGATAGATACACCTACCCTGCCTCCAAGTCTGACGGCACCGGTGTGCTCGGAGTTGATCTACCAGAAGGAGCTCGTCTACAGCTAAATCCAAATCTGACTGAAGCTGACTTTAATAGATACGGCCTCAACGCAAAAGCCAAGGTTGTAGCACGTGCGCTACAAGAATACGGCATGATCGTAATCGATAGATCTGGCTCATCCAAGCTGTACGTAGAAGATAGATTGACTGCTGGTTGGGGCAGCGATGTAAACCGCGACTTTGTTTCCGGTATACCGTGGTCTGAGTTCAGAGTCCTCAACTTTTCCTACAGCGACTAAAGATGTTCTCTGCTTTTGCCGCGAATGACAAAGCTATAACAGCCCGCCACGCTTTACCAAACACCAAGCAAAGCAGCTAGAGTCGCTACGCGCGACGGGAGTAACGCCACCTTTTTAAAAAGGTGGCCCCAAAACCTTTCACGCTGCAGCTAAAACAATCCTTGAATTCGTTCAGTGAAAACTCGGGTAGCTGCGGAATGCATCCGCCAGCTAGCGGACAGTCCTCGCTACGCCGGGTTTCTCCCTCACAAATTCAGGAGTTTTAGCTGATGCGTGTTCAAAATGATGGGACACGCCAGGTGCTGTCCTCACAAGCTCAGAGGTTTTAGTAGATGCGGCGGGCCATGAGTCTGACCTTTTTTCAGAGATGAACGACAAGGAAGCGCCGAGCAACGGACGAAAGCGTACTTGGGTGTACGGTGGAAGGAGTAGCGGAGGCGCTGACGCAGAATCAGCAGTGCTGACAGCTTTGCTGTCAGGCAGGCTGATGTTCGTTCGCTATGAAAAGAGGTCAGCCTACATCATCCCCATGCCGCCAGGCATTCCACCGCCTGCCGACATCGGAGATTCTTCCTTTGGAATATCAACCACTAGTGCGCCCATAGTGATGGCAGTACCAGCAATTGAGGCAGCGTTTTGGATAGCTTCTTTGGTAACTCGAGCTGGGTCAATAATTCCTGAGCTCTTCATGTCTACTAGCTTTTTAGGGTTGGTTACATCAATACCAAAGCCTTTTTTAGCATCTCGGATCTGAGGAAACCACTCGTCTGGGTTAAGTCCTGAGTTGTGCATTAGCTCAAAGAACGGGCGAAGTAGTGCAGTCTTGAGTAGTTGTTTGCCTTCGACTAGTGGGTCGGAGCTATCAATCTTGATCGATTCGCTAAGTTGAATCATTGTTACGCCGCCACCAGCCACAATGCCCTCATCAAGAGCTGCTTTAACAGAGGCCACGGCATCGTCTACTCGGAACTTCTTTTCCTCGATTTCGGTCTCGGTTGCACCGCCAACTTTAATGACCGCAACTTTGCCGCTCAATGCTGCTCGGCGCTTGTCGAGTTGTTCTTTGTCGTACTCGCTAGCTGCTTCGGCGCTCTGAGCATTAATCTGAGCTATGCGCTGTTTAACAGAGTTAGCGGATCCGCCGCCTTCGATGATGGTAGTCTCGTCTTTGGTCACAATGACCTTGCGAGCCGTACCTAGCATTCCCAGATCGGCAGTTTCAAAAGTGTGCCCTTGTTCCTCACTGATAACCGTAGCGCCGGTTAAGGTCGCAATGTCTTGTAAAACGTCTTTTCGGCGATCACCAAAAGATGGCGCCTTAACGGCAACCGTATTAAATACGCCTTTAAGCTTGTTGAGCACCAATGTGCCTAAAGCTTCACCTTCTACATCTTCGGCCACGATGACCAAGTCCTTTTTGCCGGCTTGAGCGGCTTGCTCGAGCAGTGGCAAGAACTCTTGAACCGAGCTCATCTTTTTATCTGTTACCAGAATCAGAGGCTTTGAGTAAACCGCTTCCATGCGAGCACTGTCGGTTACCATCAGCGGACTAACGTAGCCGCGGTCCATGCTAAAGCCCTCGACAACTTCTGATTCGACTTCTAGACCTTGACCTTCTTCGACTGTTACTACGCCGTCTTTGCCAACTTTATCTATAACATCTGCAATGAGAGCACCAATAGCTTGATCGCCAGCCGAGATTGTTGCGACTTCGGCCACGCGCTCTTTTTTGCTACCAATGTTTTCGCTCATGCCGGATAACTTCTTAAGAATGTCGCTGGCGGCGGCTTCGATTCCTTTGCGCAACTGCATTGGATTGTGTCCGGCTGCAATCAGCTTATTAGCTTCGTTGAGAATGTGGTAAGTCAAAACCGTAGCTGTGGTTGTACCATCACCGGCTACGTCATTCATTTTGTTAGCAGCTTCTTTGATTAGGTCAGCTCCAACACTGTAGCCAAGCTTCTCGTCATCATCCTCGGGTAGTTCAACACCTTTAGCGACCGTTACACCGTCGTGAGTAACAGTAGGATTTCCGTAACCCTTGCTGATAACTACGTTGCGACCTTTTGGCCCCATCGTTACCTTTACGGCGTTATAAAGTGCTTCTGCGCCACCAAGCACTCGTCGCCTTGCATCGTCATCATAAAATACTCGTTTAGCCATTGAGTTCTCCTCCTATTTAACCGTTGCTAAGATTTTTTCTTCTTTAACGATTATGTAATCGTCGTTTCCAACTTTAGCTTCGGTAGCACTAAATTCTTCGTAAATAATTTTGTCGCCCTTTTTGACCGACTTTACGTCTGGTCCAACCGAAACTACAACAGCCAACTTTGGCTTTTCTTGAGCGCCAGCTGTTAACAAAATGCCAGCACTGGTTTTAGTCTCAGCTTCTTCGCGCTGAGCAACCACTCGGTCTGTTAGCGGTGTAATGTTTACGCTCATACTTATAAACCTCCATAATTCACGTATTGTTTACACGTATTTTAGCACTTGCACTATGAGAGTGCTAATTCAGGACTCAATGATAGGCAAGCCGCTGGTGTGTGTCAAGAGCTGAGAGTTCAGATTTACTCAAAAGCGGCGGCGCTCATAGGTTCGATGAGACCGGTAAATTCGTGGGCTAGGCGATCTTCGTCAATCTCGCTGCCGTCGCTTAAATCTAAGAGATCTTCGGTGTCGTCTGCTCGGTGAAGATCAGCTAGCAGCTCAGCAAACTCAGCATCGATTGGGTCAAGGCTGGCGTGCTGGTCGTCGCTTGGCGTAGCCTCTAGCGCTGATCCTATTGAATCGGCTAGTTGATCACGACTTTCGGCCTTTAGATCTGGGAGCGGCCAAATTCCTTCATGAGAAACCTGATAAAAGGCCTCAGTCCCGTTGTTGTGAATAAACTGCAGAATAAACAAGTTCGTATTTGTGATCTGCTCGACACTCGGAATGGCAGGTGGTTCTTCGCTAGGCTTTAGCAGCCCAACCGGCATGTAGACTCGAATGCGCAAATCGCTAGCATACTGCGCCTCACCTAGAGCGCCCGGTTGGTCAGAAACTTCAATTCGCCTAGGAGCCACTAGGTGCACGTGTCTCGGCAGTCTTTCGGGCTCTTTCAGGAGAATCGAGTAGTAGTGATGCCCGCTTTCTGTGGGATCATCGGGTTTGATAAAAGCCCCACCGGGTTGTCGGTAAGGTCTAGGTGTAGACAGATGCCTTGATACCGAACGCTCGAGTTCAGGGTCCTCATCGGCACGTCCGCTTTCTAAGTTTCGTTGCATCCTGTGGCGCTCTGCCTGAGCTGCATCAATGAATCGATCCTGCAACAAATCGACCAACTCCTCTAAGTGGGGGTTGTGCTCTAGTTCTGGTTCTTCGGAAAATTCTTGTGCCATGGGTTCCTAATTATATCTCATTTCCAGTAGTCAAGCTGTGCATAACCTTAATGGTCGTCATACTATATAACAAATTCTTATTGAAATCAATACTACTATGTGTTAGTGTTACTTCCATTCGACCCCCTATCGGAAGGGAATCCAACATGACGGTCGGAAGCACATGGCAAGGTATCAGTCTCAGCACGAAGGTGCTGGGGATCACACAGGGCAAAGGCAGTGAGGACAAGCCTCACACCTTCGCCCGAGTGAGAGGAGTGGTCACGAGGCCAACGGACATCGCGGCGGTGAAGCGTCAAGCGCAGCACGCAGCCACCATGACCCCCGGCTTCAGCAGCAAGATGATCGAGTTCGAGGCCGACGGCCCCGGAAGGACGATCATCAGGCTGCAGACCAACAGCGGTGAGATCATCTTCGAACCCCAGGCGCGGGACATCGCCGAACGGTTCGTGAAGCAGCTCATGGCTCTCATCCGGCAAGCGAACGGAGAGCTCGACCTCGACGAGGCCAGCACCGCCGCCGAGCCACCCATCACGTCCGGACGCCCCAAGCTCCAGGCCGTGACCTGATCCACCCGCCAGCCACCCTCGATGGGGACCGTGAGACTTCGGTTTCACACCCCATCGAGGCGGCCGGCGACCTTGCAAATTAATCCCTTCCCAAACAGCCTGATCTATACCGTGAGCGTCACCGCTCGCCCCGTACACTCGTACAATCTATAGATCAGGCTTTTCTCTTTTTTAGCCCTTAAAACTAGTTCTTGAGTTTATCTTTTAGCAATTCCTTGGCGACTTCGCGGTCATCCCAAGGTATTTTTTTGCCTGCGCCAACTGTCATGTAGGTTTGACTGCCCATGCCAGTAATTACTACGGTGTCATCAGGCCTGGCAATCTTAAAGGCCTCGGCAATCCCATCACGCCGACTGGCAATCTCCTTGCACTTAGACTCGCCGCCTTTAACTTTTTTAATGCCTTTATAGATTTGCTTACGAATAGCAGCTGGATCCTCAGTATACGGTTCTTCATCTGTTAATATGATCCTATCTGCTAGTTTGGCAGCAATCTCACCCATTCCTGGACGCTTTAAGGCGTCTCGGTCGCCACAGCTCCCAAACACTAAAATGACTCGGCGCTTAGTGAGCGCACTTAAAGTCTCTAGCAGGTTTTGCAAAGCATCGGGAGTGTGAGCGTAATCAACAATCACGCTAAATGATTGTCCGACATCAATAGTTTCCATGCGGCCGGGCACCGCTTCTAAATCGAGTAGTCCTTCGCCGATGTGATGCTTGTCTACGTGCAACAAGTAGGTTGCTGCGACTGCTGCGACTGCGTTATAAACGTTAAACTTCCCGACTAGCTTGGTAGCTAGTTTCATTTCTGTAGTTTTATCGATAGTTAGTTTAAAAGTGCTGCCTTTGGCGCCTAGCTTGGCTTCTTCGATTCGGCAATCGGCTTCTTCGCTTATGCCAAACGACATCTTATGCTGCCCAGCTTCAAACTGATTAAAGTAATCGAACCATTCGTCGTCTCTGTTTAAAACAATAGAATCTGGCATCATCTTAAGCAACTTGGCCTTGGCGGCCGCGTAGTTCTCCATAGTTCCAAAGTAATCTAGATGATCCTGCGTAAGATTGGTCACCACAGCCGCCTTAAACGGAATACCCCACAGCCGAAACTGCTGTAGGCCGTGAGCCGTGACCTCTAATACCACCCAGTCAACACGCTTGGCGCGCATCTTGGCTAACATCTTCTGAACTTTAAAGGGATCGGTTACCGTCATGTTGGTTTCATTAGGAGTAACCTTATCGCCAATCTGATAGTAGGCCGTGGTGCTTACTCCGACCCGATACCCTGCAGACCGTAAGATACTAGCAATAAAGGATGACGTGGTGGTTTTGCCATTGGTGCCAGTTACGGCAATAATCTGCATGCGCCGAGCCGGAAAACCATAAAGCACACTAGCTAACACTCCGCGCAGCCAGTGATAGGCAGGCAGAATGTGTCTAAGCAATCCCGTTGGGATGATCTTTTTTAGCCATCTCCTCATGGCACTCATGATACAGGACAGGTGATGATAGAATCTAGAGGTTAAACGAGAGACAGAGTGAAAATACTAGGAATAGAGAGTAGTTGCGATGAAACCTCGGCCGCCGTTGTAGACGACGGAGCTAAATTACTGTCGAATGTCGTCGCCTCTCAGATCGAAATCCACAAAGAATACGGGGGAGTAGTACCCGAAATCGCTGCCCGCAACCACATCGAAGCGATTATTCCAGTTATAAACAAGGCCTTAACCGAAGCCAAATGCAGCTGGGATGACATCGATGCTATAGCAGTTACTCGCGGGCCGGGATTATCCGGAGCGCTCTTGATCGGCACTTTGACTGCTCGAACCCTAGCCCTAGCCAAGAAAAAGCCACTCTACGGAGTTAATCACGTCGAGGGGCATGTTTACGCCAACTGGTTAATTGAGCCGAAACCTGAATTTCCGGTGCTAGCTCTGATCTGTTCTGGATTGCATACTGAGTTGGTTTTATTTAAGAATCACGGTGAGCATCAAATGCTTGGCCACACAAGAGATGACGCCGTCGGGGAAGCGTTTGATAAAGTAGCAAGAATTATTGGTCTACCTTATCCAGGTGGACCAGCCATACAAGCGGCCGCCAAAGCCGGCGATCCCCACGCCTTTAAGTTTCCAGTTGCAAAACTGGATACACCTTACGAATTTAGCTTCTCAGGGCTCAAAACAGCCGTTCTCAGGCAAGTTCAGTCTCTCTGCGGGAAAGACTACGATTTTCCGTCATTCAATCTAGCCGAGCTCCTGAGTGAGTCTCAGCGCAACGATCTAGCAGCCTCTTTTCAGTATGGAGCAGTTAAAACCCTAGTAGATAAAACCATGTTGGCTCATAAAGAGTTTCAGCCCAAAACTGTAATCATCGGTGGCGGAGTGGCTGCCAGCGCCGAGCTTCGGCGTCAGCTAACAGAGGCGCTACCAATTGAAATCAACTACGCACCGATAAGTCTTTGTACTGATAACGCGGCCATGATCGCCACGCTTGGCTACTACGAATCCCAGCGCCGGGAGCCTGATGATCCAAATACCCTAAAAATTGATCCCAGTTTGAGCTTATAGTCTAAGCTGCTTGATGTACGTCTTCCGACAATGAGTCAGCTAATTCAACCATCCGCTCAGTATGTTCATCTATGTCAGCATGAAGCTCCTCAAGTTCCTCATCGCTTAGTCTTACCCCGATTTGTGAAAGTGAGATCCGCTCAGTTTGATACATATTTACGTCAACGCCTTTAATCCTATGCACTAAGTAACCCAAAGCTGCTGAGGTATAGCCGTCTACTACTCTCGTTAGGATGTTCTCCTCTTTGCGTATAAGAGTGATTCTCTCAGCTTTTTCATTTGGCCCTAGACTGGTGTCAGCTTCAACTTTTTCTCGTTCGGATACGTAATCGCTTGCCCTCTCAGAAAGCTTATCCATCATCATTGGCGACACGAACAAGAATCCTGCATGCTCGCCTAGGTCGTGAATAGTGACATCAAGTTTCTCAACGCCAACTGGCATCTTTCGTTCATGCACATAGCGACTGTAATCGTCGCCGGAAACTATTTCTTTGTGGGTATCGCTCTCGCTGCTATATTCTACGGGCCTTGCACTAAAAACATTTTGATGAGCATCAATAAAATCGTTGAGGCGCTTGACTGTAGGCAAGGACACCATAGCTACGCCCTCTTCAAAAATTGGGTAGCTGCCTTCTGAAGCTAGATCGTAACCCATGGCTCGGAGCAGTGGCGCTAGCTTAGAGTCAAAGGCTGGGGTGAGCACTGTTAATGTGGTCCCTAGTTCTGCTGAAATCTGCTGGGCCAGCCAGCCAGCATCAGGATCTTCTCCGTCTACGTATTTCGTTCGCCCAGGCCTTTTGGAGTGTTCAATGAGGATCCGTTCGTCATCTTGCTCAACTCTTAGGTCTACTTTGTCGTTGTGAAACTCAAAAAGAAGCTGAGCTTCTGTCTGCTCGCCGTTGTTAGTTGGGATGTCGTCAGGCGTAATCAGCTCGTGCTCCTGGGGAGGCACAGCGGCGAATTCGTTCGGATCTACTGGCATTTCTGTTTCTGTTACCACCCTTAAACATTAGCATATTGTTGACTAACTGTCAATCTGAACCCTGCGGTAAAGTTAAGCAGCAACTGCGTGCTCAGCTAGCGACTCACCAAAGTCCCGTAAAGCTCTTGTGTGACGCTTCAGGTCTTCTCCTACTGCATCAGCAAGCTCGGGTGTTAGCTCGATTCCAGCAGACGATAAAAACTCCAGCTCCCTCTCCGGCGTAACTGCTTCGGGATCTTTGATTCTATCTCTGAGAAGTTTGGCTAGGCATCGAACATGTAAAGTTTGTGTATAAAGATCGACTTGGTAGGTCATCGCGTTTTGGTCCGATCTAGCGGCGGTCGCTTGCTCAGGATCTTCTGCTTGATCTGATAACTCTTGGGCACGGGCGCTAAGTAAATCTGTCACAAGTGGCGACATAAACAACCACCCAATATGCGTAACTCGATCGTGTATCAGTAAAGCGAGAGTTTCAGTGCCCAGAGGCATTTCTTTGCTTTCCAGGTACGAACTGTAGACATCGCCATCAACCACACCAGCTCGGTGCTCTACTTGCTCCACAGAGAACAGTTCGGGATGTTGAGCGAGAACCACGTTTACTCGGTCGGCTGATGGAATAGTAAGCTCGGTTACCGTACCTCCCGATTCACCACGCCTGAGTGTGTAAGAGTATCCTAACAACTGCGTTATGTTTCCAAGTGGTCCACTACCAACCAGATCAAAGGTAGACTTTGCTTCCTTCAGTTCTTCTTTAAGCGCAGCGTAGAGTCTGTAGTCCTCATATTCTACTGGGGTTTCCTGGGTAGAGGGAGCTCGAATTGTGTGCGTGAGCTGCGTATAGTCCCCGTTAGTCGTCATCCGCATAGCATGTGAGCCCATATCAAAATCGAAGAGCACTTCTTCATTTGTTTGGGCTTCGTGCTGAGCCTCGAATTCTTCCGGGGCTTGAGGAGGATTTTCAACTGCGACAGCTGATGTCATAAACCAAATACTGCCACAATCTTGCTAATTGTCAAGACTTGTGAGGAATTCAGGCTAGTATAGCCGGCCGCCTAGGGGCACACTCTTGTCGGGCTGGATAAGCATGCAGTTGCCTTTGCCATCTGGTACGCCAAGTGTAAGGACTTCCGAAACAGCTGGCCCGATCTGGCGTGGCGGAAAGTTCACCACACACAGCACCAACTTGTCTTGAAGCTCATCCTTGCTGTAATTGGCCGGGAGTTGAGCGCAAGACTTCTTAACGCCGATCTCTTCTCCCAGATCAATCTTGAGCTTGTAAGACGGGTTGCGAGCTTCCGGAAAATCCGCCACTTCAACAATCTTGCCGACGCGGATATCAAGTTTTTCAAAGTCTTCATAGGTTGCCATGCAGATATTGTACACCTAGCCTTTTGCCCTCGAGTGGCATAGAATAGAAACAGCGGACAAAGTGAGGTGCCCGACGGGTATTTAGTTGTTCTAATTTTCATATGAAGCTACCCAAAACTTACGAACCCCAAAAATACGAAGCCGACATCTACAAGCTGTGGGAATCTTCTGGTGCCTTTGCTCCTACCGGTAAAGGTGAGCCTTTTTCGATCGTTTTACCACCACCCAACGCCACTGGAAAACTGCACGTTGGCCACGCTGCAATGCTAGCCATCGAGGACTGCGTGGTTCGATACCAGCGCATGCAAGGCAAGGACGTCTTGTGGGTCCCCGGAACAGATCATGCGGCCATTGCTACCAACTCCGTTATGGAGCGGCAGCTAGAAGCCGAAGGCACTACTAAACACGAAGTCGGCCGGGATGACTTCTTGAAGAGACTTCATCTTTACGTTGATGAAAGCCGCGACACCATCAACACTCAGGTGAGAGCTATGGGCGCTTCTATTGATTGGTCGCGCGAACGCTACACCATGGAGCCAGCCATGAATCGAATCGTTGGCTTGGTGTTTATCAAGATGTTTGAAGATGGCCTGATTTACAGAGGTAATCGCATTGTAAATTGGGATCCCAAAATGCAGACGACAGTGGCTGATGACGAGGTCGAGTATGTGGAGGAAAAGGCCCCACTCTACACCTTAAAGTACGGTCCGTTTGAGATCGCAACTGCTCGCCCAGAAACTAAGTTCGGCGACAAATATGTGGTCATGCACCCTGATGATAAACGCTACAAAGACTACAAGCACGGCGACACCTTTGAAGCCGAATGGATTAACGGCAAAGTTACGGCCACCGTTATTAAAGATGGGGCCATCGACCCGGAATTCGGCACTGGTGTTATGACCATTACTCCTTGGCACGACGTTACCGACTTCGAAATCGCCGAGCGACATAAACTCGATAAGCAGCAAGTCATCGACTACGACGGAAAATTACTTGATATTGCTGGCGACCTCAAGGGTCTGTCGATTACCGAAGCTCGACCCAAGATTGTCGAGATTCTAAAAAGCAAAGATCTGCTGGTTAGTGTTGAGGAAAATTACACTCACAACATCGCAGTAAGTTACCGCGGCAAAGGGGTAATAGAACCTCAGATCAAAGAACAATGGTTTGTTGATGTAAACAAAGAGGCCGTGCACTGGAAGGGTCACAAACGCTCGCTCAAAGAAGTCATGCTCAGCGTCATCAAAGACAGCGACATTGATATCTTGCCGGCGCGGTTCGACAAGACTTATTTTCACTGGGTCGAGAACCTGCGCGATTGGTGCGTGTCGCGACAAATTTGGTGGGGCCACCGTATTCCGGTTTGGTACCGCAGCCAGGACGGAAAAACAGAGGTCAAAGCTAGCCTAAACCAGCCCGAGGGTGATGGCTGGAAGCAAGATCCTGACACTCTAGACACTTGGTTTAGTTCGGCGCTTTGGACCTGGAGCACGCTAATCGAGCCAGACCTGGCTACGAACGAAAAGTTTGACCTAGAAGACATGCTCAAAAAGAGCCAAGACTTTAACCGCTATCATCCAACAACTCTAATGGAGACTGGCTACGATATTATCTTCTTTTGGGTAGCTCGAATGATCCTAATGACTACCTACGTAACCAACCAGGTTCCCTTTAAAACTGTGTACCTGCACGGCCTGGTGCGCACTAAGGACGGCTCGAAGATGAGTAAATCTCATCCTGAGCAAGCCATCGACCCACTCGATATGATTGCCAAATACGGCACCGATGCCCTGCGCTTAGCCATGATGGTCGGACAAGCTCCAGGTCATGACATGCGCTTGTTCGAGGAAAAGATTGCCGGCTTTAGAAACTTCTGCAACAAGCTGTGGAACATGGCTCGTTTTGTTGAAGACAATGCCTCGCATCCACATAAAGTTGAGCCAAAAACTCCAGCTGATCATTGGATTCTAGAGCGCCTGGGCCGCACTTTAACAGAGGTAGAGAACAAAATGTCTACCTACGAGCTTGGCCAGGCATACGAGCTGGCATACCACTTCATTTGGGACGATTTTGCCGACTGGTACATCGAGGCCAGCAAAGCCGACCTAAACGAAGGGGTGCTCATCCACGTCATGGAGGCAGCACTGCATATGACCCATCCATTCGCGCCGTTTGTCACAGAAACCATCTGGGAGACGCTGGACTGGGAAAAACGGCCGCTAATCAGCTCTGCGTGGCCGACAGCCCAGGGTAGTGACCACAAACAAGCCGAAGAATTCGCCGAAATTATGACCATCGTTAAAGAAGTACGCTATCTTCGTGCCCAACTTGGCACACAGCACAATCATCTGTACTTTGCTCAGAGTGAATTCTTAACCAAACACAGTAATCTTATCGCCAAACTGGCAAATCTTGAGGGCGTTACGCCAGTAGCCGAGGGCAAGGGACTCCACCTGACTACAACTACGCACGATTGCTGGCTAGATGTTGAGGAGACGAAAATCCGTGAATACCTCGAAAAGCTTTCCTCGATTAAAGAGGCCACCGCCGCTAAAGTCACCAATTTTGAGAAGCGACTAGATAACAAACAGTACCTTAAGTCCGCGCCAAAGGCGGTAGTAGATGAGACAAAGCAGCAGCTAGATGACGCTCGCTCGCATCTAGTTCGACTCGAAGGCGAGCTAGATCAGTTTAAATCCGCGCTTTAGGGTTAGGTGTTAGCTATTTAGAGTTTACGACTTTACCGAGTCGCTCAACTGACTCTTTGGGGCGCGAGTCGTCAAACCAAAACACCCGCCAGTGACGAAGCTCAGCTGCACGGAGGTTAGACGGAGTGTCGTCAATCAATAGAATTTGCTCGGGCGGACACTTGGCTGCAACCTCAGCAACTTCATAGATTTTTGCGGCCGGCTTAAGCGCTCTGACCTCTGAGGAATCAATAATTGCTGCGTAATCAAGTTTAGGCAGCAAATTCAGCTTAATCATCTCTTTTAAGAATCCCGGGAAGATATTGCTAATTAATCCGACGCTGTGATGTTTAGATGTTTGCTCCAGCCAGTCGTGCATTGCTTGAATCGGCTCGATTGCTTCGTAGTAATAGTGTTTCCAATCGATCGGCTCGCTAATACCAAGCCTCGCCGACCAAGCCTTTTGGTAATCCTCGAGGCTAATCTGACCACTGTTTACGGCATCGCAGTAATGCCAGAATGCCGACTCTACTCGGTCCATGCTTACACCAAAGTCTTTGGCCATAGCCGTAAAGGCGCGCTGGTAAAATCGAACTAATACACCGTTAACATCGCAGTAAACGAAGCTAATTTCTTGGCTGGGCAAAACTTTCAGGGGCTTGGGTTTGGTCTTAAGTCCAAGGATCTCTTCAATCGAAACTTCTAGCACACCGGCTAGGGCCTGAACCGTAAATATAGAGGGGTTTTTAATAGCACCCCGTTCAATTTTAGCTAAGGTCGAATAAGCCAAGCCCGCCTTATCTGATAAGTCGTCTTGGGTTAGTCTCTTCTCTTGCCGCAATTTTTGGATCGCTCGGCCGAGCGCTTTAGAATCAGCCACCATGTCTCTATGGTATCACAATACTAGTATCGTAGTACTAGCTAACAGATTAGAAATATATAAATCAAACGCAAAAAAGGTAAGTAACGGCCGCCTCTGTTTAACTTAATTGTAGCTGCGGTGTTTAAAAAAGGGAAGCGCTTTCAGCTTTGGCTCATATTTTATGAAGCAAGGGTGAAAGGACAAGAGATAGATTGATCGCAGGGGTGGATGCTCCGGGAGGGGGGCGATGCGGTGTGGGTGGGCGAAACCCACAAACCCCTCCCGGAGCAGAACTTGTTCAACCAAGCCTACGACAGCATGACCGCAAGAGCTCCACCGATCACGATGATAAATAGAAATGCCCACGGTATGAACTGCCACGTACTGATCTGTCGCTCGGGATCCATGGTCGGCTACAAGCTGCTGAGGTCGATGACCCAGTTGAGGACCAGGCCGCCCAGCATGTAGAGAGCCCAACCGACGAGCACTAGCGCCGCCACGCCCACGGAGGCAATGATCAGAAGGCGCAGCCCCCCGAGCGTTGCTTCCATCTGCTCTTCATCACTGAGCGGCTTCTGGCCATACGCCAAGCTGTCGAGACTGAAGTCTGTAGCATGTTCGTCCATCATGATTCCCCCTGATGGTCTAGTTTTCGAGTGAACTTTGCTAGCCCCTTTTTGCCACCTAGAAGATCGCGGATACGATCCAAAAGATCAGGAACCAGAGAGCAAGGCTTATCGGCATTGCAATCACCAGGCCCTTGAAAAAGTTGCCTTGTGCTTCCATCTAACCCCCCGGGGTTCAGACCGCTACTGGCTTGCCACCACCAAAATTGCGACTGGCAGCACCAAACACAGCGACATGAGCGAAAAGAGCACGAAGCCGAGCCGTCGTCGGTACTGCGGGTCTACTTTGTAGTCCGGATGTGAGCGGGATTCGCTGCGCCTCAACGCCGGTTCGTATGGAAAGTGCGGGTACATGGGCGTCTCCTTGGAGTCGTCGAACAGTCTATCTCTTGTCGATGAACTTCTCGAGCACATTAAGCGCTCAACACTAATAATTACTGTAGTATCAAAACCCTGATTATGCAAGTGACGCAGATATCTTCAGTCGTTCGGCCATAGCGCTAAGGGCTGCGTGATCTGGCTCGGAAGTAAGGTTTGGCTGCATTCGAAAATCCTCTCCACTGTTAATTGGGAAGACCTTAACGTGCACGTGATCAACTTCCATACCTTCAATCTGGACGCCAATTCTTAGTTTGTCGGGAAAAACTTCTCGCTGTTTTTTAGCAACTAGTTTTACGGTTTGCCATAGCGCCTTGTAGGCTTCGTCGTCTAGTTCGTAGAAGTTGCCAATCTGTTGTTTTGAAACCACCAACACCATACCGGGCTGAACTGGGTGAATATCCATAAGGGCTAGGGTGTGTTGATCCTCGTAAATTTTGTGGGCAGATAGCTCACCTTTAATGATTTGCGTAAATATGCTGTCGTTCATGGTTGTTAATTGCCCCTCGATATAAGTTTATCTAAGTTTTTTGCGTCTATGCCTACATTCTATCCTATACTTTTGTTTCGTACGCGGCTTAAATCTTTCCATATGCCCGGACTCGAATGTTAAACTAACATCAAGAAGCACTAGCATGATGAATAAACTAACGAGAATACTACGCTTTATTGTTCACAAAATGACGCTGCTGGTATTTGCGCTGGTCGCCTCGCTCTTTATTCTGACTTTTACAGTCAACCAAATCACTGCCAGCCCAGAAAGTGTTAAAAACTGGCTATCAGAGTCCGACACTTACAAAAATAGCTTACAGAGCTTTCTAGAGCTGCTTAATACCAGTTCTGGGCCTAACGCTGAGTCGGCAGCCGACAAACTGGGCGGTAACCAGTCTATAAGTCAAAGTAAAATCACAACCGCGGTGGTTGAGGCCATAGATCCAGCGTTTTTACGGGATCAAGTCGAGGGTGGAATTGATGGCCTTTACGCATGGCTGAAAGGCGAAACTCAGACACCTCAATTTTCAGTTAGCCTTGCTGGCCGTCACTCGGCAATGATCGAGTCTCTGACAAACACTCTCTACGATGAGCTTAAGGATCGCCCGCTGTGTGCAAACGCAAGCAACCTCAACACCGACAACCTGCTAGAAGCCAACTGCCAAATTCCGCGTGCAGAGCTACGGGTTTTGGTAGTTCGATTGATAAAACAAGATTTGGCAAAAGAAATTGCAGTCTTTAGCACAGAAGGTTACAACGGAGATTCGTTAAATCTATCTAGAAGTAGCGCCGAATCAATACCCAAAAACTTTGCGATCATTAGCTGGGTTCCCTGGTTCTTGTTGCTCTTGGTAATTGGTTTGTCCGGCTTGATCATCTTGACTGCAAAAGGCTTGGACCGCGGCCTGCGCGAAGCCGGCGTGGCACTAATCAGCCTAGCGGGATTAACCCTGCTTGGAACCTTTATTTTAAGCTGGGTTAGCTCTTTGATCCCTGTTTGGCAGCCTGGTGATAAAGTTAGCACGGCCGGAGAAGCTAACTTTGCGAAAGATGTCTTAAAGCCGTTGATGGAAGTAATCATTAACGACGCTATGAGCGCTACAAGGTTAGCCTGTTTGATACTTTTGCTACTTGGGGGAGCTGCATTGGCGGGCGGGCTTGTTTGGAAGAATAAGGTAGCTAAAAGATCAGCTGATGCTGAGCCAATCCGTTCGCCATCTGTTAAGTAGGGTCTTGTTGCAATGTTTGGCGGAGAGGGAGGGATTTGAACCCTCGAAACGTCTTGCAACGTTTACACGATTTCGAGTCGTGCGCCTTCAGCCGCTCGGCCACCTCTCCACGACAAGCAATTGTATCAGATTGAGCACTGATTGCACGTACTGCGTTTATGTGGTATGGTTTGCCCCATGATAGACGTCGACCCAAATCAAGAGGCTGTAGATATTACACCTTCAATGGCGTTGATTGCAGCTCGCAATCAACTGGGGCTTGCTCATTACGAACGAGGCATCATTTCAGATGAAGCGGTTGAGTGCTTTACGGTGGCAGCTGCCGTCGTGCATGATGTCGGCGCTCGTTACCTAGAGACAATGTCCGAAGCTTCAGGCTTACCACTGATAGGAGTTGAAGCCCAGCGTGAAATCGCTTTTTCTACCCTAGTCGAATACGGAAGCCGAAGCGTCGACCACTCAAACACTCACGAGCAATACTACGAACACACCTTAAAGTTCCTAAAAGATCTTAGTCAGCTATTTGAAGATGAAGGCTACTGAAGCCAGGAATACTTTTTAACTAGATTTTGCTTGGCCCACCATTTTCCAAGTCCTAAGACCTGAGTGCCATTAGCTAGAACTATCCCGATTAGAACCAGCGAGTAAATAATATGGTCGTCGACTATCGGATGATGCTCGGGCGGCAATACGGCCGTGTACATCATCAAAAGCATTGCAGCACCAGAAATTGCTGCGATTTTTACGCCAATCCCAAGAATTAGCGAAGCTCCGATTAACAGTAGTCCCAGCATAAATAGCCAGTCCACAAAGGCACTACCCGCCAAACTTTGGTAAAAGTCGGCAAACGGACCTTTTGTGCCGAAGTTAAGAAAGCCCTCGGTTGGCGATCCGCCATTAATCCAGGCTGACTCACACATTTTATCTACTACATTAGTTTCGCTGTTTCTACAGGTTGAAAATCCTAAACCATACAGCTTATCGGCAAACGCCCAAAGAAAAATTGACCCCAAGCCAATTCTCAGTAAAGCGATGACGTAATCCAAACTCAGTGCATTAATCTGCTTAGTGCTTTTACGAGCCATCTAACCACCCTCCTCTTATTGCTTGTGCTTATGATAGACCCAGATAGCAGTTTGAGCAATAAGAAGTACTTTTCAGGGATACTTATCCCGGCCTTAAATTAGCGAGCCACAGCACATGACGACCGGTGGTGCTGCAAGCTTCGCTGGCTATCAGTTTCAAATCTGCTGGGCTCCGCCCAGCTTTGAATTAACAAACCGCCCTTTTCAGGACGGTTTTTAATTCAACTGGTGTACCCGGCAGGATTTGAACCTGCGGCCTTTGGCTCCGCAAGCCAACGCTCTATCCAGCTGAGCTACGGGTACATAGTTTTACTTATTTTACTTGGTTCCATGCACCGAATCTTAGCTGGATAGAGTGGGCCATTATCTAAAACGGCTTCGCCTGGGCCAGCTGAGCTACGGGTACATGATTTACGTATATAAAATTGCTTGACCATTTGCCTTGGCCGAACGCTAGCAAACGCTAACGCCGGCACAAGTGCATCTGGTTTCTAAATAGAAGGTGCATCCGCCGGAGGCGGAACAGAGGTCACTATATCACACCGGACTAAAATCGCAAACGTTCAAAGAAACGATCAACCACATCTGGTTGTCTATCTTCGTGCGGCAAGTGCTCGGCCAAGATATTAACAATTTTTTCCGCGTCTTCGTTGCTAAAATAAACCGAAATTGCGGGTAAAAACCGCTTAACCGGAATGAGCTGCGCGCTAACAAATCCGACTTCTTGTCTAACGGAAAAGGACTTTAGCTCACTAAAAAGATACTGCTTGTTTTCAATCAAAATGCCACTGGCGCCAATTCCATAGTTTAGTACTCGGGGCGGGCGCTTGGCAAAAAGAATAAAAGCCGTGAACATTAATGCAATGACAACGGCTGAAACTACGTCGATAAATACAGCCAATAAAACTACCAGTACAACTCCGGCAGCCGCCACCCCAATAAACCAACTTGCCTGCTTTTCATGATGAACAAACTCGGAGGCCTGCCAGGTAGTAGTAGGCTCAATTTGAACTGGCTCAGGCGGACCCTGGGCCTGTTGGAGAGGAGTTTGCGGTTGACCTGGAGTAATTTCCATAAGCTTTATTGTAAACTAAAGCCATGAACAAAAGAAAGAACCTGGTTATTGTCGTATGCGTAGTTATAGCTGCAGTTGCTTGCATGCTCGTCTGGAAGTACTTTATTCAAGACAGCACCGTATTGGCGCCAGACGGCACACCTTACAAATACAGTCATACGTTTAGCGGTGATGAGCCTCTATGTGACGCGATTACCTTAGATTGCGGCTACTGCGAGGGCGAGTTGGTTGGCGACACCTGCTACTGGAATGATTAAACAAGGGTAACAAAAAACCACCCTTGCCGTGAGCTTTGCATGTGGGCATAGGTGGTTGGTGCAATGCTTGGCGGAGAGGGAGGGATTGGGCTAACGCCCCGTTTCCTCGCGTGCTCTCCGCCTAAGGCGGATGTGCGCGCTCGTTACGACCGCACCCCTTTTGCTACGCAAAAGAAGGGTTCGAATGACTATCCACTGCCAGTCTGCATAGCCCGCTTACGCAGGCCATCCAGACTGGCGGAGAGGGTGGGATTCGAACCCACGGTACCCGTGAGGGCACGACGGTTTTCAAGACCGTTACCTTCAACCGCTCGGTCACCTCTCCACAATGGCATGTTAAACAATATCTCCCATCTGGGCAAGCACGTGCAGGCACAGGAGGGATAGCGCTACGCGCTCAGACTTCGATGCTCGGCAACAACAAGCACAAGGTCTTGCTGTTGGCCTGCGCGTCTTGTCTATCGAACCCCAAGGGGTTCTCATCTCGTCATATCAACTGCCAGGTCCCTGCAGCCAACCTTTGGGCTGGCTCCATGGACCTGGCGGAGAGGGAGGGATTGGGCTAACGCCCCGTTTCCTCGCGTGCTCTCCGCCTAAGGCGGATGTGTGCGCTCGTTACGACCGCACCCCTTTTGCTACGCAAAAGAAGGGTTCGAATGACTATCCACTGCCAGTCTGCATAGCCCGCTTACGCAGGCCATCCAGACTGGCGGAGAGGGAGGGATTCGAACCCTCGCAGGAGATTGCTCCCCTCTAACGATTTAGCAAACCGTCCCCTTCAGCCTCTTGGGTACCTCTCCTCGCACGCTGACCTCAGTTGCAACAGCTCATATTGTAGCATGCGAAGGTTTAGCGTCGAAGCGCAAAAACAACTACGTCAACATGTTTCGCTCCCTGACGACGCAACAACTTTGAGCAGGCGTATACCGTAGCGCCCGTAGAGATTACATCGTCAACTAGTAAAATCTGTTTTCCGCTCAGGTTTGCATTGCATTTGTAGCTCATGGCAGCCTGCTTCTGCCTCTGTTGTCTGCTCGAACCCACCTGTCTACTAGAGCCGGTTCTATGAAGCAATCGATAGCAAGGAAGCTTTAGCTCGTGTGCCAACGATCTGGCTAGTAGTTCTGCTTGATCGTAACCACGCTGTCGCACACGCTTTTTTGCGGTTGGAACAAATGTAACCCCGTAGTAGCTCGCATCTGTGTATGCGGCCATCTCTCTAGACATAGCTTTAGCTGCAGCACGAGCGTGCTTAAATTTTAAGCTCGCAACTAGTGTTGCCGCCACTTCTTGGTAGCTACAGGGCGCAATGACAGCCCTCGGACCTTGGTCGCGCCGACACGACCGGCAAACTCGCCAGTTATTTGAGAGCGAGTTACAGCGCCAACAAGTTGGATGACGGCAAGGGAGCCTGGCTCGGCAGTCCGAACACAATATAGCGCCAACCTTCTCGCAAGCTAGGCATTTATGGGGAGCGAACAGATTGACGACGTTATCAAAAAAATACATAATCCGTGTTGTTTTTTACTCGTTGTCAATACTACAGCGCGGTTGTTTGGAATGTGATGAGAAGTTAGCTATAATGCTTATTAGCCAATAAAGCAATGGAGCCTGCTTAATAATTCGTGTTCAGAGGGGAGCTAGCGACAGATGTCGCCGAAAATAGCTTCAGGCGAGGCGGCGTATCCTGTGGATACGTTAACGAGCGGAAAGCTATTTGCAGGCAATCTGTAGGTTGCGAAGCCGAACAGGAATTAGTAAGCAGGTTCTAAGTGTGAAGCTAAAGTGGAGGTAGGTTTTATGGCACGAAAACAACAGAAGCCTGAAGACGATCTGTTGATGGACGATGAACTCGCCACAGCATTTTTAGACGATGGCGATGCAGCTGGCTCTATGCCAGTAGCACAAGATGAAGAGTGGGACGAAGATGATGGTCTGCCTGGTCAGCTAGCCATTGATTTGTATGAGACCAAAGAGAAGTTGGTTGTTAAGGCTCGGGTTGCGGGTGTTAACAAGAACGATCTCGATGTAAATATTTCTGATAACACCCTGTCTATTCACGGCACTTTGACTTCGGGTGACGAAGTTGAAGCTGAGAACTATTTTGTTCAAGAGTGTTACTGGGGCGAATTCTCGCGCAGTATTGCTTTGCCTGTACCGGTCAAAGAAGATGAGATTGAAGCTGTCCTAAAAGACGGCGTTCTGACCATCTCCTTCACAAAAGTGAAGCAAGACACTGTTAAGAAGATCGAGATCATGTAACACAAACACGTGTTCAAATGAAAAAGCTCCGGGAAACCGGGGCTTTTTCTTTTTGTCGCTTACCAGCGAGAGGAATTTCCACTTTTTATAAAGTGGCGCAAAACTCTTCACGCAGTTACCAAAATTGGCTTCTTTGTCGCTATCGCGACGGAGTAATGACGCCTTTTTCAAAAAGGTGTCCCAAAACTCTCCCGCTGCTGTAAAAACACCCATGAGCCTACTTCATTCAAAACTCGGGCGGCTGCGGAGTTCGTCCGCCAGTTGGGCGGACAGTCCTCGCCGCTCCGGGCCTTGGCTTCGCAAACTCAGAGGTTTTTACAGAGGCGGGGAGAAATACCGAACATTAACCCTAGTTTTGGCTAATTCTTTTCAGTGATGAAGCACAAGGAAGATACGAGTAGCGGAGCTCAGCTGTACATGGAGGGTACTGCTGGCGAGCAACGGAGCATCTAACGATGAGCAGCCAGTGCTCCGCCGGATGGTGGAGGCAGGGCTGCGGTGATTCGTGCTGAAAAGAGTTAGCCCTGGAGAGAGGTGAGGACGAAGTTGACTAATGCGTAAGCTAGGAACGAAATAACAATACCAACGATTGCATAAAGAATGGTGTTTTTAGCACCCTGGACGGCATTCTGATCACCAGCGGATACGACATAGCGAATTCCACCAATGATTAACATGATCACGGAGATAGCACCGACTACGAAGAGCATAGTGTTAACGACAGTTTCAAAAATGCTGTTGTCACCAAACAGGTTCTCTTGTGTTGGATCAGGTACGGCACAGTTAAGGCCGCCTTCAATTCCGCCGGCTGCGGTTTCACAGTTACTTTGTGCTGCCACGCTTCCGACTGACACTAAAGCAGTGGTTGCCCCGGTAGCTGAGGTTATTGCTAGTTGTTTTACTTTTTGATTAATGGACATCTTAGCTCCTTAGAACTTCTTATGGGTTTTAGTATATATCACAGGACTTCATCGGTGCAACAAGCTAGTGGCCTTTTATAGTGAATTTATGACAAAATTCACCAGCGCGTAGGCCAAAAAGGCCACCACTACACCCACTATTGAGTACATGACGGTGTTTTTTGCACCCTGGACTGCATTTGCGTCTCCGCCCGACACCGCGTAGCGAATGCCACCGATGATCAGCATAATGACTGATATGCCACCGATCACAAACAACATAACATTAATTATATTTGCAAATATGCTGTCGCTACCAAAAAGAGGCGTACTGGCGTTTGTGTTGACGCAAGTATCAACTTTCCAGGTTCCACCGCTACCTCGACAGATCTCCGCTTCTGGTTGAGCAAAAACTTGGTCCACGGACAGCAAAGCTACTGTTAGAGTAGTGGCCGCAAGTGTTGCACGTTTAGTTAGTCGATTAGTCATTTAGGGTTCCTTAAATACTATTAATTACAAAGTTAACCAGAGTATAGGCCGCGGCCGCGACGATAACGCCAATGACGGCATAGAGGATCGTATCTTTGGCTCCTTGCGTCGCTTGAGCATCTCCACTAGATAAAACGTAACGAATACCGCCAATCACAATCATTATTACTGATGCAGCACCGACTATGTAAATAAGTACATTTACGATATCAGTAATAACATCCCCGAGACTTGCAGCACCATCACCACCGGCATCCCTGACCGCATCCTCCGCCTCGCCCTTAAGCGAGTCGTCGACTTGTCCTGGCCCACCAAACGGATTAACTTGAGCTAGCACAGTGGGCGCTGCGAACAAAGCTAAAGCGCCGAAGTAAGCGGTAAAAATTATCAGGCTGCTAGCAGTAATCATTGATAGTCGTTTAATCATTATTAGATCCTTTCTAGTACAAACAGTACCAAGCTCTGGGAGACTATAGCAATAGCTACCCCAATTAGCGCATACATGATTGTATCTTTAGCACTCTTAGTTGACTGCGGGTCTCCACCAGACAAAACATACTTGAGGCCACCGATAACTATAACTACTGTCGATATGGCCGCTATAACATACACTAAGGCTTGAGTAATATTAGTAATGACTCCGTCTGGGCCAACTAGCGGATTGCCTCCGTCGGCTTGGGCTGCCGCATTTTCTTTACAGACAGCTGGCAGGTTGTCTGGATCGGCAGTCTCGCAGGCTGGATCTATGACATCTACAGCTAGGACATCGCTTGTACTAACTGCGAATGAAACCACAGTCAGGCTTGTTAATATTAGTGTTAGTAAGAGTAGTTTTCTATACATTGTCGAATACAAATCCCACTATCGTAAAGGCCATAAGTGCCAAAACTAAACCGATAATTGCATACAGTATGGTGTCTTTAGCGCTTTGAATGCCGCCAGGATCACCCGAGGACGTTACATATTTTAGAGCGCCAATTACTACAAACAATAGGCTTAGCCCGCCGATAACCCCAAAAACAATCTGTAGAATTGTCTGAACCGCTGACTGGTCGGCAGAGATCATTGGAATTGGCACCTCATCGCCGGTAAATTTGTTAACCTCGTCTTGTATTGCCTGCGCAAAACGTATGATTGTGGCGTAAAACATATTAATTAAACTGTCCTGCAATAAATGATACGACAAGCGTTGCCATTATGGCGACAATCAGACCAATAATAGCGTTGGTAATAGTATCTCTTGCAGCTTTAATACCATCTGGGCTGCCCTGGCTAGTAACCATTTTAATAGAACCCCAAATTATAAAACCGACAGCAAATAGCGCACCGAGTCTAGTTAATATCTCAATAAGGGCTGCCAAGATGAGCCAGATGTCATTAATATTGTTAATCGCTGGTATGCAGGTGTCGCCGAGTTCTAGATACTCGTACCAGGCCGGAAAATCTAAGACGTTTCCGCCGGAGCCACGACATTCCGCACCGGTTTTTCCAAACTGAGTCACTATATTAGTAGGATCTATCATTATCCAAATATCCCTCCTGGAACCAACCATTGCAAGAATGCAAACATAAATATGTAGGCAAGTAGCGCAATAACAACGTTCCAAATATGATCTTTGGCGGCGCTGACTTGTTGTGGGTTGTCCTGCGCCATTATGTATTGTATGCCACTTAAAACTAAAGCAAAAACAATAATTATTCCGATTCCGGCCGCTAGAAATCTACTTATGCCCCCGATATAGGCCAGAATTGGGTTGTCATTGTCTGTGCAATTTACATCGACACTTAGCTTAACGTCAGAGGTGCCGCAGTCTGCGCCGTCACGATCTATCGGTATACCGCCAAGCTCGCTGTCTTCTGGACTAATAGGGTCGGCCGGAACAGTTGGGTCGGTCTGAGCACTAACAGGTGGGTTGAAATAACTGTCTGTGACGGTTGCCCCTCCAATACCTATTAATAGCATCGCTAGAAAAAGAGTCTTTGTTAAAATTTTAGTCTGTTTTAATATCATATGGATCTAGATTACCACATAAACGCCTCTGTCACTTGAACCCGCGCTTATGCTAAAATAACGAGAAGTGGCAACTGATATGAAACTACAAAAGATCAAAAAATACCTGCTAGTGCCGATTGCGGCTATTGTAGTGTCCCAGCTGGCCCTGTCTGCAATCGCACAGGTCGTACCAGACACCTACGATGACGACAACACTACTTACGGCAATGCTGTTGATGTAGCAAACTTCAAGTTTG
The DNA here is from genome assembly GCA_041751215.1 of Saccharimonadales bacterium (SeqCode). Classification (GTDB taxonomy): domain Bacteria; phylum Patescibacteriota; class Saccharimonadia; order Saccharimonadales; family JBGSXW01; genus JBGSXW01. The sequence continues at coordinate 120,487 of JBGSXW010000005.1, forward strand.
ATAGGCCCCAACTATACGTTGAGGTGATTCGTAACGACTCAGAAACAGACTACACGTACAAAAAGGGTGCAGGATACACTACTAGGTACGACAACCGAATAATGACCTTCACCTCTGGTAGCAGTCGCCTCACTATGGATGTCTGCAAAATGACGCGAGCCTGGATTTCTAGCAACGACGACGAAATATATCAGAAGCCAACTCGCTTTTTCTTCCCAGAGATATCTGATACGGCTGAAGTAAACTACAACCTGCAAGAAGGAAGAGAATGGGCTGAATCTCACCAAGCTGCCCTGACTACCTACCATCGGCAGGTTCTTAGCAGTGCCGATATATACAATGAGCGCTGCTTAAACAACGACACTACATACAAAGATCTAACTCCACTGCCCAATAGAAAGGTAGACATCAAAGTTGATCTTAATGGCGGAGACTCAGGAGATGGCGAAGATACTGTTATGGCCGAGCACGAACTTAGTGCTGAACTTCTTCTAGAAAATCTATATCTGTGTTTGTGGCGCGATGGACAAGAAGTTCTTATGTACGATCACAGCACTAGAGCGTGCGGAAAAATTTCTGGTGTTACGGTTCGCAACATCCTCGACGACGATGACAATACGCAAAAAAACGTATCTATATCTACTCCAGGAGCTCGAACTGGATCCTATGAAGTCTCCATTTTAGGACTCGGCCGCACTCGGACCCAAGCGGAGTCCGTAAACTTTGGCAGTACTGGCGACGGCAACAGAAAACACTATGGTGCAGCAAAAGACGATGATTTAGACATTGATTTTGCCCATGTATTAAGGGAGGCAAGAACCAGCCCGGACTCATTCCTGGAAAGGGTAGAGGAACACGAAGAAGCAGTTAGGCTAGCCAACCTTGAGGACGAACTCATAAACACTGGTGACGGTCCTACCGGTAGTCAGTCAGCCGATGTAATTGGCTGCGAAACTGGCTCAGGGCCGCTTGGCTGGATTATCTGTCCCATCATCAACGGGCTCGTTAGTGCTGTAGACTGGGTCAGAATTTCAGTTATTGAACCTTCGCTTGAAGTTTCACCGCTTCAGACCGGTACCAGCGACGCCACTTATTCAGTCTGGGTACAGATCCGAAACGTAGCCTTTGCCTTGTTGGTTCCGTTGTTTTTGGTAATGATTATGAGTCAGGCACTATCTTTTGAAGTCTTTGACGCATACACCGTTAAGAGAGCGCTGCCAAGGATTGTGGTGGCGACTATTGGTATTTCGCTTTCTTATTACTTCTGCGCCCTATTAATAGACTTCTTCAATGTTCTTGGAGCCGGACTCGACAACCTTGTGCTAAATGCAGTTGCGCAGGCGGGTGGAATTACTATTACCGCCGATAGTATTGCGGCTAGTGGGTTTGTTAACGTTGCGGCGATTTTGGGCACGACCGGTACGATTTGGTATCTAACTTCCTCTATCGGCGCCTCTATTGGGCTGTTCATGCTAATGGTGCTCCTGCCGCTTGTTCTGGGCGTTTTGACGGTATTTATAACTCTAGTCGCAAGGCAAGCGGTTATTTTGCTACTAGTTATGTTATCGCCCTTGGCATTCTTGGCCTATATCTTTCCTAGTACTGAAGGGTACTTTAAAACTTGGTACAGCATTTTTTCTAAGACACTATTAATGTATCCGTTAATCATTCTTCTCTTGATGTCTGGAGGGTTGTTTGCAGCCATAATTACAACTGCTAGCAACAGTCCATTGGCGCAAATTACTGCCATTGTGGCGGTAGCCGCACCAATGTTCTTGATACCAGCAACATTTAAGATGGCGGGTGCGGCTATGGGGGCAGTGGGCGGAGCATTAACTGGTATGAGTGGGCGAATTAAGGCTCCTCTTACCGATCGACGCAACCCCAACTCTGCCTACAACAAACTTAAGGGCAAGCAGCAAGTCGGTCAACAAAGACAGGCTATTAGGTTTATGCGCAATAACGTCAACAACAAGGGAATTAGAGGTCGAGCCGCCAAGACTATGGCTCGCTGGGGCCCTAACCTTGATATGGCCGAGGGCCGCTTTAACGAAGAGGCTGGCAAGCAGATTGAAGATTTGGTTAATAACGGTAAGGACGGCTACGCCTATGCCCTGCTCGGCCTGGATCACGATCCTCGAAACGGCAAGCCGCTTGAAGCCGATGCCATTGAGTACGCCAAGCGTAACCACGGCAATACTCACCTGACCCAGGCAGCTTTGTCCTATGCTATGCGTAAGGCCGGCGAAACTGGCCAACTAACCAAGGTCAAGGACGATCTAATCGGTCTTGGTCACCGTGTAGGAATGCAGAATTCAGAAATCGATGGAGCTTGGATCGGCGCAGCCTTTAAGAACCAAATGACTCAAGGACAGCTTAAGCACCAGACTGCACGACCAGATCAAGAGGTTAACCAGATTCTACAGCGCCGTGCGGGTAGCGGACCATACGACTCAAGCTCTACTGGTGTCGCAGCCTACGGTGTGGGTAAGGCAGATGAGTTTGCTCAAGAAGCCCTGGAAACTAAGGGCTCGTACGCCTTTGCCCAACAGCGAGAGGGCTATTGGAAGGGTCTTGTAAACGCCGAGCAGCGCGTACAAATGCATAGAGACCTACTAGACTCTGGCGATGCTGAATATATGTCTAAGATGGGCATTAAAAGCGAGGCTGAGCGTACTGCCGGCGTGGCATCCGCAGATTCAACTCTGGAGAAATTCACCACACTCAAAGACGGCTTGGCCAGCGAGCTTGCCAGCAGCCCAGGTGGTATTACTGGAACAGCAGATGAAGATGGCATGATGTACACCAAGAGCGGCGCCCCAATTCTAGCCGGCGCGGCTATGCGTGACTTTGTTGGCACCGAGCGACTAGATGCAGCTCGCGGCAGCACTGGTCGCGGACCCAGAACCCCACCTGGCGGCACTCCACCGCCGACTCTGCCACCCGAACCACCAGCACCTGGCGCCCCTTACAGCTACGGGAGTTAACTAAATGGCCGTCTATAAAGTACCGCAAAACGTTGAGGCCGAAGACAAGCTGATCGGGCCATTTACCTTTAAGCAGTTCATCTTTTTAATTGCGGCGGCAATCTCTGGCTTTTTGACCTGGACGCTAGCTCAGCTTGCTTTGCCGCTAGCCTTAATTACTCTGCCCTTTACCTTAGCGTTTGGATTGCTCGGAGTTTATCACCGCGACGATCAGCCGGTAGAGGTCTACCTGCTCTCACTAATGAGATTCTATTTTAAGCCCCGCGTCAGGCTCTGGAGTCAGACTGGCATGGTTAGCCTAGTTAAAGTCACGGCTCCAAAAGTAATTGAAAAGAACTATACCGATGGCCTTAGCCAAGGGGAAGTTAGGAACCGCCTGAAGTCTTTGGCTACTGTTATGGATACTCGTGGCTGGTCTTCGCGCAACGCTACACTTCAGGACGGGCAAACTCAAACAGTAGACGCTAGCGATCGCTTGGTCGTACCAAACTACGGCACGTCAGAGCCAACCGATGTTCATCAATCCGATGATCCACTTTACGAATACGGCAGCCAGTACGAAAAGTTTAGTACTGGAATTGATCAAGCCAGCGCTCGAATTAAAGAAGAAGCCGTGGAACGAATGCATCAACAGCTCGCCCAACCAGTAACCCCGCCACCGGCCCCAGCAGCAGCGATGCCTCCAGTTACCCCGCCACTTGCCGACCCTCAACCTGCAAGCCCACAGCCAACTGTCAGCTACAACCCTTACCCAAACAGCATGCATCAACGGGTGATTAATCCCGCTGGATCTGGTCAATCTGCGCCGACCACTACTGCGTCAAAATCAACTTCAAACACAAGCACAATGACAGAGGCCAGCTCGCCTGATATACTGAGGCTAGCGCGGAACAATGACCGCAATGTAGCGTCGATTCAGCGTGAGGCCGACAACGAACTTCACGACGATCAGACGATCTCTCTTCACTAGGGGGCGCAGGGTAGTCAATAAACGCGGTAATTTTTTGTTATGGATCCAAACCAACCAACCAACAACCAGTCGCTAGTTCCACCAATGCCGACGACTATCGATAACGTCGCGCCAACGGGTCAGCTAACTACACCTCAAGCTCCAGGTGTACCTCAAGCCGACTCGCTTCCTCAGCCAACGACATCTGCGCCGCAACCAGTCATGCAGCAACCTCAGCCAGCTCCAGCAACTTCTCCTTACGGGGCCCCTCCTCAGGCACCAGTAGGCCAGCCGATAGTTCAGCCAGCGACTGTTAACCAAGAGCAGGCCAAAGAAGTTGCCCCAGCCGGAAATCCCAACAGCACCCAAAACTCATTAATAATTGCCGAGATTAGAGACGGCATTGTCATCATGAATGACGGCAGCTACCGAGCGGTAGCAATGGCTAAGTCAATTAACTTTGACCTTATGAGCCAGCAAGAGCGAGAAGCCATCGAAAGTAGCTATCAAGGCTTCTTAAACTCACTGTATTTTGATATACAGATCTTTATTCGCTCAAGACGGGTAGATATTCGGCCTTACATGGAGAGATTAACCCGCCTACGCAACGAACAAGACAACATGCTGCTAGCTTTGTTGATGGAGGATTACATTCAATACATCACTGATCTGTCGCAGGAAACTAACATCATGAACAAGCAGTTTTACATCGTTGTGCCGTTTTATCCACCAGGACTCTCAGAGAATGCTCTGCGCAACAGCAAATCAAAGGCCACTAAAATATTTGGCCGCAAGCAACATGTCGTAACTGTTAACGAGGCCGATTTAGTTAAAGCCAAAGACGAGCTTAAAAACCGATTGCAAGCAACTGTTAATGGCCTTGCTCAGATGAACCTGCAAGCGGTTCCGCTTGATACACAGGAGTTGATTGAGCTTTACTATGACGCTTACAACCCAGACACCGCTACAACTCAGCATCTCCAAGACCAACAATCTTTGGAAGCTTTGGTGGTAACCAAAGGCACTGGTCAAGCGGCTCAACCTTACTTAGATCGAGAGGCGATGTAATGGCTTTTGGAAAACGCAAACCGGACCCGGTTGATATTGCTCAGCAGCAGCGCCAGCGCGAGCAGATCGAAGTAGAGCAAGAATTCCGCAAGGGCGTAACCGCTCTACGCGATTTTATTGCGCCCAGCTCACTAGAATTTCAGTCTGGTTACTTCAGGGCTGGAACTAAGTATGCTCGAACACTATACGTTTACGGCTACCCTCGGCAGCTTTATACCGGCTGGTTGTCGCCAATTATTAACATCGATGAGGTCATCGACATCTCGATGTTTATCTATCCAGTTGAGAGCCAGGTTGTGCTAGAAAACTTAAAGAAAAAAGTCGGACAGCTAGAAGCCAGTCTTCAAATTAACGCCGAAAAGGGGCGAGTCCGCGACCCAGGCCTTGAAGCCGCTATTGGCGACGCCGAAGAGCTAAGAGATAAGCTTCAGATTGGTGAAGAAAGATTCTTTCGCTTTGGCTTTTACGTAACCATCTACTCCGACTCGCTTGATGAACTAAACTTTGTTCAACATAAGATTGAGTCCATTCTTGGACAACAGTTGGTCTACTCTAAAGCCGCAACTGCCCAAATGGAGCAAGGCTTTAACTCAACCTTGCCACAAATGGTTGACCAGTTAATGGTGCGGCGCAACATGAATACCGGTGCAATTTCGACTAGCTTTCCCTTTACCTCTGCTGATCTGACCCAAGAAGAGGGCATTCTCTACGGCATTAACATGCACAACAACGGACTGGTCATCTTTGACCGCTTTAGTCTTGAAAACGCCAATATGGTGGTTTTTGCTAAGTCTGGTGCCGGTAAATCTTTTGCGGTTAAGCTCGAGGCCTTGCGCAGTTTGATGATGGGCGTCGAGGTTGTGGTTATTGACCCAGAAAACGAGTATCAACGCATGGCCGAGGCTGTTGGCGGTGCGTATGTGCGACTGTCGCTCAACTCGCAAACTCGAATTAATCCATTTGATCTACCTCACGTTGTTGACCGCGAGGACGCCGATAACGCCTTGCGCGCTAACCTAATTACGTTGCACGGTTTGTTACGACTAATGATGGGCGGAGCTCAAGCACAGATGGTAGAAAGCGGCAACGGACCGGCTTTGATATCCCCGCTAACCCCTGTTGAAGAATCCGATCTCGACCAAGCTCTAATCGATACCTACGCCAAAGCCGGTATTACAACTGATCCACTAACGCACAACTCTCCGCCACCAACCATTAACGATCTTTATGACACGCTTTTACACATGAGTGGTTCTGGTCCTCAGCTTGCCCAGCGCTTACGCAAATACACTAAGGGCACCTTTGCTGGCATTTTTAGTCAGCCTTCTAACGTTAATACCGACAACAACCTAGTGGTGTTTAACATCCGTGACCTTGAGGACGAACTACGTCCGGTTGCCATGTATATTGTTCTTAATTACATCTGGAACAAAACTAAGGCCGATAAACGCAAGCGCATGCTAATCGTGGACGAAGCCTGGCAGCTCATGAAATACGAAGATTCAGCGCACTTTATGTTTAGTTTGGCTAAAAGGGCCAGAAAGTATTACCTAGGTCTTACCACTATCTCTCAGGACGTAGAAGACTTTATGAGTTCAAAGATGGGTCGAGCAGTTGTGGCTAACGCCTCTATGCAGTTGTTACTAAAACAGGCCCCATCGGCGGTTGATGTGTTGGCGCAAACCTTTAAGCTAACTTCAGAAGAACAAAAGCGATTGATAAACTTCCCCGTTGGCCAAGGTCTGCTATTTGCTGGACCAAACCACATTCATATGCAGATCATTGCTTCTCCGACTGAAACCTCTTTGATCACTACCGACCCGGGTCAATTAAACGCCATCGCCCAGGCAGCCAAGTTAGATGAACTACAAAGAGACCTGATGCCTCAATCACCAATTCCGACACCCCAGCCACAGACTCCCGGACCCGCACCAGGAGCAGGAACAATTCCTAAATAAATGTCGCTATGACCGAAGAATTAAACAAACTAGAGAACCAAGACTACACACCGGGTGCCGAGTCGGGTACTGACGACGGCTCAAATACCAAGCCAGAACCAAATGACCAAGATGGCGCCAACAAGCCAAACAGACTTGAACGGATAAAAATCAAAGCCAAGGCTAATCGTCGAAAAATACTAATTTCGGGCGGAGCTGGTATAGGTATCCTCGGTGGCGGCATGTTTATGGGCTCGATTTTGCAAGGACCGTTTCAGTTTATTCAGATTGGTCAGTTTGCCCAGGGCAATCTTGAGCCTAATGAAGTCATGGTCGACTCGCGCTTGAGTCAGGGCTACCGCTTTAACAGAGCCATAAACAATATCGATAACTCCCACCTGTACCGCCTGGGCTGGACCGGCCGAAAGTTGTGGGGTGAAAACGGCCGCGCCACCCAATATCTGGCTAATCGCGGCATCCGACCAGTTTACGAAAACAGTGTTTTGGTTGATCTGGTTGACCCTAACGGGCAGTCTATTCGCCGCGGCGATCAGACCTTTAGGGATATTGAGTCTGGCGACACCGCAGCCTCAAGACGCACCGCAAACCTGCAGCGGCGAAACTTTGTTCGGTCGGTGGCCTGGCAGAACGGCGGAGTAAGCAAGGCGGCCATTGCCATTGGGTCACGTTCGTTCTTTAAAGTTAGCGGTATTGATTTGCGCCCTTTAGGAAACTTTAAGTACGATAGAAGTAAGTCGTTTTTTGAGAACCTACAATTAAAAAATGAACAAGAGAATGCTGCGGCCAGGGGAGAGACTAGCCCCTTAGACTTTACCGGTGCTGAACCAGACCCAGACGCCGACGGCAACGGAGATGTTACGCAAGCCGAGTCCGATGCTGCTGATGCAGCAAAGGCTCAAGCCGATGCCCAGGCGGACCAAGTTAAAAACATCGACGTAGACGAGATCAGAAATGCCCCCAATACCAACGCCAACAACTCACCATCGGCAACGCTCAAAGGAAAGCTTAGAGCCGGCGCTGGGGTTGGCCTAGCCGTAAGTGTAGCTTGTTTAGCCCGCGAACTTTCTAGCGCCAGTGACGAAGCCCAGCATGCCCAAGCTTATATGGTACTGATGCGAATAGCCGGCAGGTTCATGGCCATCGGTTCGCAGATCCAGGCAGGCGAGGCTGGACCGGATATGCTGGATGAACTTGGTCTGCTCGCAACCCACTTATATGACAAGGAAAGCGGCCTAGACTGGTCGGCAGCTAAGAGTGTAGGGGCAGTTGAAGGTAAGTCAGAAGCAGAGCTCGAAAACCGGCCAGATATGTTTGCCAGTGGACAAGTAGGAACCAAGGCGGCACAAAATGATCTTAAAAAGTCTTTGGACTCCATCGGCAGTTTTACTCCAGGACCAATCTGCAGCGCCTTTAACAGCACGGCAGCTCAAGTGGCCTTTGCGTTGGTAGATCCGGTCGGTGAGGCGGCAGAAGCAGCAATAATGCACGTGCTAACCGAACTCTTTTTAGACGATGTCCTGAGAATGATATCTGGTGAGCCAGTTGATTTTAGCTCGTTGTTTGGCCCAGATACCGGAAACGCGATAACTCACGGTGGGTTCTTTTTAGGACGAGAGACTAGACGTCAACTAGCAGGCACTGAGATAACGCCAGCTCAAAGTACGCAGTGGCGACGATTCATAGCTGAACAGAATGAACTCGATGCTAAGGAAAAAGGTTTTGGTTACCGTTACTTTGCGATTGATAATCCCAAATCTTTGGTTAGCAGCTTTGCCCGGTCATTCCCGACCTCCCTCAAGCAAGTAGCCAGCTCACTCGGCGATGTCACCAACAACTTTAAGTCGGTCTTTGGCTGGGCTAGTGCTCCGTTTGCACGCGTTAACGCCATAGACACCGATAACTACGACTTTGGTGTTCCCGACATCGGGATCCCCCTTGATACTTTGTTTGATGAAACCTATGAGAACCCGTACCAGAACACCGACCTTCTTCACCAGCAAATTCAGCAAAATCCAAACTTCGACGACATCAACGACCTGCACGAGGAGTTTGCAAAAGAGTGCTTTAACATGGATATCACCGAAGGTTCTGGCGAGAACCCCTCGCTAACAATTGTGCCAATGACCGGACTAGATGACGGCGGAACACCGTACTACGAAATGACCAATAAATGTAATCGAAACGATGTTTTCTTTAATCGTTACCGCTTTTACGTGCTCGATCTGATGGCCAATGAATCTATGAACTGCTACTTAGGTGACGCCAACTCTTGTGAGGTACTAGGGATAAACTCAGCGCCATCGAACTCTGGTGGAGATTCTACCAACACCCCTTCGTACTTGAGCTGTCCGGATCTCAGCACTACCTTAAGTGTGCAGGGTTTTAAATATTATCTTTTACCCGACCTGCCAGACGGCATTAACGTAAGAGGTGGGTCGAACCCTGATGACTACAGCTACGGAGTCCGCGAAATCGTCTGTGCAGTTAACACAGTGGCTGAAAAGTTTAGAGATAAGTACGGCGCTGGCGCCTACACTCAAACTATGGACCTTAACGGGTCTGGGCACTGGTACCACGCCAACGGAACTGATGTTGATACCTACGCTTTCTTGGCCAACGGCCAGTCGGCGGCTACCAATGTTAGCGCGCAAAGCCAAGAGGCCACAATCGAACTAGGAAAGATGTGGATTGATACCGGCTTAGTCGATACGATAATCTGGTGCGATCCGGGCTCAACGCCTCAGCCCACTGGCGATATGTCCAACCAAACCATTGGTAATGGACCTGCCATGGACGCGTTACGCGAGTATGGGCGCGGCAAGGGTAAGAACACCACTGGTGATGTTTTGGTATTTTGTTGGTCCAGCCACTATGACCACTTCCACATTAGAATTGACCGCAGCTTAAAGGGGCCGTGCCACATGCCTCTGCCGCCAAGAGTGGGAACCTCGGCTAAAAACTGTGATAACTATGTGGAGAGTAGTTAGCTATGCGCAAGCTCGTTGTTGCTCTTCTAGCCCTAATGATCTTCTCGATTGCCGGGCAGAGCTTAGTTTTGGCTCAAGAAACAGAAGAAACCCCCGCCGCTGACCCTGAGGAGAGCGGCCTATCTCCAGAACAAAGACAGCTACTTAACTATGGGGTCTATTATTACGACCCGAATGACATTTGCTCGACTTCAAGCCAAGGAACAGAAGGAACCATCGCACCCGGCGCAACCCCCGGACCGGTGGTGCTAATTGGAGATTCACTCAGCGACCCTAACTGGCCCGGCACAGCCAACGCAAAACTTCAACAACAGTTCTCAGCTGGCGGTTGGTCGCTAACTATTGATTCAGTTGCTGGACGACGCGCCTCACAAGCTGTTCCAAGAATTAACGCAAACTCGGCTCAAATCGCAGCTGCTAACGCCGTGGTCGTACAGCTAGGTTCAAACCCGGACACCGGTAATTTTGGTAATCAAATAAACCCAATCATTAATGCCATCAAAAGCATCAATGAAGAGGCCCGGATTTTTTGGGTTGATGTCGGCTCCAACACCAATGGCACCGGCAAGGACGGAACTTCACTTGCGGGCATCCTAGACGTAGATGCGCAAACTCCAGCAGCTTATAGCGCTATTAACGAAAAGATTCATACACTTTCAACCACCAATAACTACACAGTTATCCCGTGGTTTAAAACTGTCTTCCCAGACGGGGACCCCAAGGCAATCAACGCTAGTTGGGTTGATTCAAATAACTATCTCGACAATGACAAGCTCCACTTAAGTCCCGAGGGCAGCACCAGGTTTGCAACTTTAATTGGTGACTACGTTAAAGGGGGAGGTGGACAATCGGTTCCAACATCAAACGCCAGCGTAGACCCACAAGCCCTGCAGATATTCCAGGATGAACTTCTGCCACTGATCACGCCGTTGGTGCCACTTTACCAACAAGCTGCCCAGGAAGAGGGTCTCTTAGACTGGCAGTTGTTGCCGGCCCTACATAACTTAGAGTTTGGACTTAGGCGCGATAACCCAACCACCAACCTCGGCTTTAAGTCTCCATTTCAGATGTCTCAAACTGGACTTAGTGCGGGAGGTGTCGATACTAGTGCCGAAATATTTGCTCCAGGTAGGGTGCTGAGCGATGAAGAATTCGTTACCGTAGCTCGTTACGCAATTCGTTTTTACCTAAAACCGAACGGGGATCATCTTGGCATAGACCTTTCTGGCTCCTTAACACCAGAAGAAGCCGGCAAGTTGGTGGCGTCATATAAATCAGGTGCGTATTCTGTTTGGTTCACCGGAGCTGCTGATTTTAACCTACACGCCTACGCCTGGGCTGGTTTTGACACCACCCCGGAGCACATATTGCCGATGGCCTGGGGTCCAGGCAGCCCGTTTGGCGACGAGGTAGCCGGAACCAGAGTGTCCAAGCCCGGTGCGGCGACTGTGTTTGTGTTGCTCAAAGGCGGTAGCTACGCACCAACCAACACCTGTACCGAGGACGGTGAACTTATAAGCGGCGGCACAACTCTAACTCCCATTACCGGATCCCGAGAGGAGCTGGTAGAGCGAGCATTGAGTAGCCCCAACCTTAATCTTGGAAACTACGGTCCGGCCTCTACCCAGACGTCTGATATTGAGAGCGTTATCTCCGAGAAGCTACTTATTGCAATCGTCGCCATGGTTGAACAAAGCGGATCGCCGGTACCTGTAAATGCCATAAAATCTGATCACGGAGCTGGAACACTTCACGAGCTAGGACGGGCAATTGACATTGGCTATTACGGCCACGGCAACCCGGCCTACAGTGCAGAGGGTGAGCGCTTGTTTAAATTCTTGCATGACAACTATACCGCGCTAGGTGGCGAAGAGCTTATATGGCAAGAACCGCCTCCGGGCTATCAGTGCGGCGGGGCGTCCGGCCTGGGTGACTGTTATTCTATTTATGGCACTAGCATTATGAACCAGCACTATCACCATATTCACTTTGCGGTAAAGGAGTAATCAGATGAACCAAAACCGAAAACCATATATCGCCGGCGCCCTAGCAGTTCTGGTGTTTTTATTTTTACTGTTTTTACTTTTTGGCGGCAGGCGCAGCAATCAACCGACTTACCTAGAGCAACTTCACTTGCCAGCCCCATTCTCGGCAGCCCAAGGAACTGAGGAAAACACAGCCATATTCTCAAACGGCCGAAGTTTTGTTCAGTACAACTATCGAAGCGGTGAGACAGAGTCTCTGAGTGCTGCCACTAACATGCCAACCGTAAACAATATTCAGCTTTCAAATAACAATCGCTACATAATATTTAGATCCTCTGGACATTCCTTTAACAGTCCGTATGGAACAATCTTAAACAAAGAAGACCTACCGCTAGCATCGGCTTACTGGTGGGGTTATGATCGAACTTCCGGCAAGCTATATATTCTAGGTGACGGCGGAAATCTAATTGTGACCAGTTCGAGCTCAGATGTTTATTACCGAGCAGTTAATGGCGATGACACTGGCTTTCTAGAGATCAAATCAGTCGCCAACATTCCAATCGCGGAAACAGGTGAGTATGTACAGGGGCCGAGCGATTTAGCCGAGCCAATAGAAATTAGCGGCGGAATTAGACAGTTCTTTCCTTTTGAAGGTGGCTTTTTGGTCGAGAACAATCAAGGCAACGTAATTCGTGTCGATGAAGAGACTGGCTCAAGAGAATTAATTACCAGTGACGTCAGAAACTTAGTGGCGTCGCCAAGTGGTCGCTACGCAACTGTTAATAACTTAGTGACCGAAAGCGATCAAACCATCGATCTTAAGATGCTTGAAGTAGAGAAGGAGAAGCTGCACAATTTAGGTGAGTTCGATGAAAGCTTTAGTGTTTGGCTAAGCGATAGCGACACCGTGCTTTACCGCGTCAACAATGACCGAGCGATTACTAAATCAGGAATAGGTGGGCGAGCGGTAAATCTGGTTGCTAGCGAAGAGGAACTCGAGGACGCATTTGCGCTGCTCGTAATATCTAACGTGGTTGGTCCAGACACCTATACCGGAAGTGCGGAATTCAAAGACTTTTATATCCTAAGCGAGCAGGAACTCTTTGACATACCATCGCCCGAAGACTACTCGGTTAGATTAGTGAGCAACACCATAATTGAATACTCGCAGGAATATAACCGGTTTGTTGCCAGCATAGTAGGGGAGGCGACGGTTCAAAAAAGGCAGGCGGTTTATAGTCGGCTATCCCAAGATGGCTTCAACCCAGATCTTTATCAAATTGAGTTCGTCGGAACATCTTACCAGCTTTAAGAGGGTTTAGTTGGGATAACATTATAATCACCTAAGAAGTGGTGAATTATTGAGTCAGCATCGGTGGTGGTGATAATGGTTTGATAGTCTTTGAGGTAATCGGTTAGGGCGCGGCGGCGATCAGAATCTAGCTCGCTGAATACATCATCTAACAGTAGTACCGGTCGGGTGTCTCTGGCTTTTTCAACCGCTTCTATCTCTACCAGTTTACACATTATGACTAGAGTTCTGAGTTCTCCGCGCGAGGCCGTATTGCTAGCAGTCTTGTTATTAAGGTGAAACAACACGTCTTCACGGTGAGGACCAACACTGGTGTAGCCGAGTTGGCGATCGCGTTCAACTTTTGACTCTAGTTGGCGCAGCATGGCAGAAGCGTAATCGCCGGAATCAATTGATTTTAGGTAATCTAGCTTAACTTGCGATTTTTTGTTACCACTAAGAGTCCGGTACAGGCTATTGGCTAGTCGGTTGATTTCTTCTATGAGCTGTTGGCGACCGGTCATTATTTGCGCACCGTACTCACTTAGCCTCACGTCCCACACAAACAGCTGGTCGGGCGCAACACGCGGCTGTTTGAGTAGTTGGTTGCGTTGAGCCAGCGCGCGCTTATAGCGTCGTCTGACGTCCTTAAAACCCGGCAGAGTTTGTTCTAGAATCGTGTCGAGGTACTCACGTCGTCGCTCGGGTGAGCCATGAATCATTCTTAGGTGTTCTGGTTCAAACAACACAATAGGGGAGAGCTCGTGGTAGGCTAGTCGCTTTTTTACTACTCCATCGAGTTCAAATTCTTTAAGGCTTCGGCCATTATCTGAGTGTTTAATCTTTACGGTCCGATTGTGTTTTTCACTCATCGTATCGACTCTGGCCCAAGGGGAGTCAAATCTTATTAGGTCGTAGTCTCTAGCTCGATACGATGATCCTTGTGAGGCGACAATAACTGCTTCTAAGAGATTAGTTTTTCCGGTAGCGTTTGGTCCAACCACAATATTTACAGTTGGCGATAAATCAACAGATAGACTTTTATAAGAACGAAAGTTCTTTAGCTCAAGCCCCGTGTAATACATGTTTCTATTCTAGCTCTTGAGCGGCATGATGATGTGAAGATAGTCGTCAGAACCTTTGTTGGTAGAGGTTAATACGCAAGGATTAAGTTTGCCACTAAACGAGAATTTAACACTCTCAGCCTCAGTAACATTTAAGGCATCGAGTAAATAGCGAGAGTTGAGAGTTACATCCCCACTACCGGTGACCTTCGCGCTAGCTTTAGAGGTGTTTTCTCCAACCTGAGAAGCCACTGAATGGATTTGAATCTCTTGATCTTCTTCGGATACGTTTAGGGTGATGCTGCCGGCGCTTTCCTTAGCAAACAGGCTAGAAATTTTAGCAATGTTTAGCAGGTCTTTCTTAGGCACAACAAACTCGGTTTCACCCGACTTTGGAATAAGCTGACGATAGTCTGGATAGTTTCCTTCAATCAGGCGTGATACTAGTTCGACCTCATCAACCTTAAACGCCGCCTGGCCTTCGTCGAACGAAATTTCTACATTCTCGGTGTTATCATCCATTACTCTGAGAACTTCAGAAAGAGCGCTGGCGGGTACCAAAACCGAGATGTCGTCGTTGGTTTGAATTAGCCGCTTCTCAGCCAATCGGTAGCTATCGGTTGCAACTAGGTAAAGGTGTTTGTCGATGGTGTGAATGTAAACTCCAGTTAGGACCTGCCTGGCCTCATCGTTTGAGGCTGCAACAACCGTTTGAGCGATGGCGGTTTTAAGATTTTTAGCTGATATTGAGTATTTTTTCTTTCCTTCAACTTGAGGTAGGGAAGGGAACTCATCGGCTGAGACGCCGTTGATGGTGGACTCGTACTTATCTGCCTTGATTCTTAGGGTGTTTTCATCTGTTGAGAGCTCGATATTTGTGCTGGGCAAGTTAGCAATAAAATCGTTGAGCAACCGAGCAGGAACGGTTATGGATCCTTCTTGTTCGACCTTTCCACCAATGTTTTTACTGATAGCAATTTCTAGGTTGGTGGCGGCTAAAACCAGTCGATTTCCATCTGTTTTTAGCAGAATGTTAGATAAAATTGGAAGCGTTGCTCTAGTTGCTGCCACTCGGGATACAACGGCCAGTGCGCTCTTTAAGTTTTCTTGTGTGACCTTAAGTTTCATAAATTCTCCTGACCTACTGTTATTAGTTGTTTAAAGAATAACAGTCGTAGTAATAAGCCTTGTGGATTGTGTGTAGAACTTTGATTTAACTTCTTAGGTTTTAAGTTTAGGCCTGCGGAAAGTTGTGTGCAGAAACCCAGGCAATATACACAAATGTCGTGGATGGTTTTGTGTATAAACACACTAAGGCTCAAAAATTCACTAAAGCTTCCACTATTTGTACGGCTGGTCGTCCACAGCTTATCAACCATAAAGTCGCTCCCGGATTTCATTAACTGACTGTCTCATTATGTGATCTAGACTCATGCCTTTTTCGATTTTATCGACAGAATGAATAGCTGTTGTGTGATCTTTGCGTCCTAATTCATGAGCAACTTTAGGGAAACTAAGGTGAAGTTCGTTCCTTAGTAGATACATAGCGATTTGGCGCGGAACCACAATGTCTTTGTCGCGCTTTGGGCCCAATAACTCCTCCATATCAACCTGAAAGTACTTAGCGGTGCGCTCAACCACCTGCTTGGCAGTTAAACGACGCGGACGGCTCCGACTAGCGGTCAGGAGGCTAGATGCCACCTCTTTGTCTGGTTCAAGTCCATGCATTTCGCAGTAAGCAAGTAAACGATTTAGCGCCCCCTCGAGCTCACGAATATTAGTCTGGAAGTGAGTAGCTAGATATTCTACGACATCTGGTGTAAGTGGCCTTCCCAGGCTAACTGCCTTTGCCTGAAGGATAGCCGAACGCGTCTCAAAATCAGGCGGTTGAATGTCGATTGTCATGCCACCCTCGAAGCGTGAGCGGAGGCGATCCTCTAGGGTTGGTATCGAGTTGGGCGGTTGATCACTAGAGATAATCACCTGTTTATTGGCCTGGTGCAAAGCATTAAAGGTGTGAAAAAACTCTTCTTGAGTCTTCTCTTTGCCGGCAATAAATTGAATATCATCAACAATTAAAACGTCGGTTTTACGGTATTTGTCCGAAAACCCCTTCTTCTTAAATCGAATACTGTCTAAGAACTCATTAACAAATGTTTCACAGGTTATATAAAGAACCTTAGACCCGGGCTTCTTGTTGGTTATCTCGTTTCCAACTGCCTGGATAAGGTGAGTTTTTCCTAAACCAACGCCACCATAAACAAACAATGGATTATATTTATGCCCTGGATTATCAACGATCGCGTGACAAGCAGCGTGGGCCAGTTCGTTACCACCGCCAACAATAAAACTCTCGAAGGTGTATTTTGAGTTTAGAATTTCGGATTTGGTGGCCGCGTTTGGTTTGCGAGCTCCAGAACTGGTGATCTTGACTGTTTCTTTTTCAGACTGGGGGCGAGCTTTAATGACGGAGCTAATTTTGTAGCTGATTTCTTTAACCTGGACACCACTGTTTGAGAGAGCTTCATGGACTAGGCTATTAAACTTGGTTTCTAGCTGCTGTTTAGCAAAAATGTTAGGAACGCCAACAACTATTACGCCGTCATCAGCAGAGATAAGCGCGGTATTTTTAAACCACGTAACGAAACTGCCTCTTGATACAGCAAGTTCGATCTCACCCAGCACAGACTGCCATAGCTGTTCGTTCATAAACCCCTTTACGTAAACCACCACTCACTTAACTCAAGCTTGCTGCCTAAATCTATGCCAATTTGCTTAAAAGCAAATGCCGTGAAGACTTTCTTCCGGGCAGGCTCCGATTTACACACCAAGCACACCATTTAGTAGGTTCCCTAAGCATACACAAAAATGGTACTTTTCCACAATCTAACTTCTGAGAATCAAAGATCGACCCAAACAGGGGTGACTTATCCACAGATGCAAGTCACCCCTGTGCTTCTGTGGATGATTGGGTTGCCTGTGTGGATAAAAGATTATGAGGCTTCTCGAGAAGCTACAGTTGACGTGAACTGTTTTTACCCCTAAACTTCATGAGATATGCCAAAAAGAACTTATCAACCAAAAGTTAGACACCGCAAGCGCGTTCATGGTTTTAGAGCTCGATTACGCACTAAAGCTGGCCGTGCAGTTGTTAAGGCTAGACGACTTAAGGGTCGCAAGCGTTTAACGCACTAAGCTAGCTAATATCTGCCTGTTTGAGCAGCTGTTTCAGCTGCTCTTTTAGTGTTTCTGAGGGCATAGTTGCCACGCTCTCGTCAAATACCAAGACTATTAAATCGGCGTCACCAGGGATTGGCGGATCCCAGGTTCTAAGGACTTCGTAAATTCGGCGACGGATGCGGTTTCTTTTAGGTGACGATTTGCAGACCTTGCGGCTAACAACTACCCCTGCTCGCCAGTTTGCGTGGCGCTGCTTGCGAACATATTTTAGAGTTAGACTACTACCTCTGGCCGTTTGGCCACGACGCAAAACATACCGGACACTTCCTTGGCCATGAAAACGATTTTCTTTTGAAACCATATGTACAGAATACAGTATATGGAATGCGCAACAGCAGCCGTAAATCCGCATCTACTAAAACCTCTGAACTTGTAAGGACAGAACCTGGCGTGGTGAGGATGAGTCCTGTTTACTGCTGGACCTCTTTTCAGGAATGAAAGACAAGGAAGCGCCGAGCAACGGACGGAAGCGTACTTTATGTACGGTGGAAGGAGTAGCGGAGGAGCTGACGCCGCATCAGCGGTGTGGGCTGCTCCGCAGCTCAGCAGGCTGATGTTCGTTCGTCCTGAAAAGGGTTCAGTACATGTTATTATATGTCGAGTATGTTTGACACATTAATTGTTCAGCCGATCTTCAACTTGCTAGTTTTTATCTACGCGATACTTCCTGCGCACGACTTTGGCGTTTCGATTATTCTGTTTACAGTTGTAGTGCGTTTGTTGATGTGGCCGTTGCTGCGCAAGCAGTTACATCAGGCTCGTTTAATGCGCCAGCTGCAGCCAAAAATCAAGCAGATCAAGGCTAAGTCTAAGGGCGACAAGCAAAAGGAAGCTCAGGCTTTAATGGAGCTTTATAAAGAGCACGGGGTCAGTCCGTTTACTTCTTTAGGTTTGCTGTTTGTTCAGTTGCCAATCTTTATTGGCCTGTTCAGCGCTTTGAACAAACTTATCAACCAGCCGCAAACCATTATCGACTTTTCTTACGGCTTTATTAAGCAACTGCCCCAGATGCAAGAAGTTGTGGCTGATCTAAATAACTTTCAACCTGACTTTATTGGTCTATTTAGTGTTACCGAGCGTGGTCTTTCCGGCGGACAAATCATCTGGTCAATCGCGGCCGTTGCAGCAGTTGCTGGTATCTTTCAGTTCTTACAAACTCGCCAACTTACCTCCAGTCAAAGCAAGCGCAAAAAACTTCGCGATATTCTAAAAGATAGCGCCAAAGGCAAACAAGCCGAGCAATCAGATATTAATGCCGCCGTGGGTGGCAGTATGGGCATCATCTTTGCCCCTTTGATTTTTTACATATCATTAATTTCTCCGGCTGGCCTAGCTCTTTACTTTGCAACCAGTGGTGTCGTTGGTTACCTACAGCAGCGCTTCGTTCTAGGTCGTGATGTCGAAGAGATGGAAGAAATTGCCGATAAACCAGCACCAGCCAAAACTACTAAACCCCGTAAAACCAAACAGACTCGAGCAACTAGAACCAAAAAGAAGGCTTAATTTATGAACGACTCGATCACCTTTGCTAAAAAGTACCTCGAGGATCTGCTTTCATTCTTTGGACTTAATACCGACATCAAAGCTCAAATGGACGAAGAAGTTATAGAACTCTCGGTTCCATCAACGCACCTTAACGGCTTTTTAATCGGTCAACGCGGAGAGACTCTGCGAGCGCTGCAGTTTATGGTTAGCACCGCGCTTAGAAATAATGGATTTGATACCAACCGCGTTAACGTCGATGTTGCTGACTACAAACGACATCGTCGAGATCGCCTAGCCGCTTCGGTCCAAGAGTGGATTGATAATGTAAAAACTAGCCAAAAAGACATGAGCTTACAGCCAATGAATGCGGCTGATCGCCGAGTTGTACATAAAGTTGTTGGCGATAACGCCGGCGTTAGTTCTACCAGCGAGGGCGAGGGACGAGATCGACACGTAATAATTGTGCCCGAAAAAACTAGCGAATCAGAACCTGACTCAGATTCAGACGCAGAAACAGACTCTAGCGACGATAAAGAATAAGTTCTAAAGTCATGACAAAATACGTACTAAATTCTGGCGGCATCAGAAACAATCCAGAACTAAAGAAAAAGTTTCACCAAGAATTAGTTAAGGGCCTAAACAGTGGTCCAAGATTTGTTCTTTGTAACTTCGCCCAGGGCAGAGAGTACTGGGAAGAAAAATTCCAAGGATATTGCGACGCTATCCAGATCGACATGCCCGGAGGGGTTAATCCCTTGTTTGAACTGGCAACCCCAGATACGTTTGTTGAGCAGTGTCAAAGTGCCGACGTTATATACATGCACGGCGGCGATAGTCATTTGTTGCAGTTTTGGATGAAGCAGTTTGACCTAAATGAGCTTTTTAAAGACAAGGTAGTGGCCGGAAACTCAGCCAGTTCAATGATGATAGCCGATTCATTCTGGACCTGCGATTGGCGAACCTGCGATAAGGGCTTCGGAATTTTACCGATAAAGTTCATCCCCCATTACAAATCAGTTTTTGGCGAAGATGATCCCCGTGGTCCTATCGATTGGGACAAAGCCTATCAAGAACTTCAAAACTACAGCGACAAGAGTCTGCCGATTTATGCCCTCAAAGAAGGCGACTTCGCTGTTTTTGAAACTTAACTAAGTGCTTGCTTGTAAACTTCAAGGGTTTCTTTTACCATTTTCGACCAAGAATACTTTGATAGCTGTTTTTTGCCGTTCTTGATGAGTCGATCTCTAAGGGTTGTATCCTCTAGCACTTCACGAATCGAATTAGCGGTGTCGGCAACATTAGTTGGATCAAAGTAGTGAGCGGCCTCGCCATAGACTTCTGGGAGGCAGGTAGCGTGGCTGGAGACGACTGGCAAGCTGTGCTGCATGGCTTCGAGGCCGGGTAATCCAAAACCTTCGGACAGTGACGGAAACACATAAGCCTGTGCGTTTTTATACATCCACTCTAGCTGAGCGTCACTTACAAAGCCAAGCAGCTCCACATTATCTAGACCTTCTGACTTAATGTGAGCTTCTAGTTGTTCGTAAAAAAAGTCCGGCTTGCCGGCCAATGCTAGCTTCAGATTAGGGGTAGTCTCTTTGAGAATGCGCATTGCCTCTGTTAGGTGTTTAAGGTTTTTGTAAGGAAAGGCGTTTCCAACATACATAATGAAGCTCTGACCGTTAAGCTCATCAATAGGTTCATCTTTTTGCTTTGGATTAAGCTCGGCTGCCGCTTCGTAAGTTACGGTTACCTTGCTGTCTTTGACGCCCGTAAACCTCATTAGGTCTTTTTTAGAATACTGAGAGGGTGTAATTAAGTGCTTTGCGTGATGAGCAGTTAGCCAAAGCATCAATTTAAAAAATGTTTGCCGGATAAAGTAGATGGCAGGATTGATATCAAGGTTTTTAAAATGAACCAAAGTTAGGTCGTGAACAGTGGTTACGCGTCGCCTCAAGTAGAGTATTGGCTGTTGTGGCATCGTAAAGTGCACGAGATCTGCTTTTTGCCGGTATAAAAACCAAGCAAACCCAAGCTGTTCGCTCGATCGGTATGGCTTATATTTTACAGAGATACGCTTAAAGTTTGGCTGACTAGGCTCCCAGGAGGACTCATCACTGGGATTTACCACTACCGTATATTCAGTGTCTTTATCGGCTACCTCTAGCCCTTTTAAAAGTTCACGCATGTAGCGTCCTGTAGAGCCGCTAAGCGCCCGCGCATCAATAACAATTTTTGACATGAGCTTACTTTACAGTCTTTTCCCCTGTATTTAAACTCGTTCGACTGCCGATATGGCTGCCTCAATCAGGCGCTTAGCCTTGTTCTGGTCGTTTGGATGGCTAAAATTATGCACTCCATACATAGCAATCCGATAGATTAAAATGATCTGAAATAACTTTTCGTGCTGTTTGTTTGGCTTAAACGCCGGTTGAGATTTGTAAAAATGATTAAGGTGGGGCCGAGCAGCTTCTAATATGTTTACGGAACGGTTAATAAAGGGAATAAGCGTCCTAGTTTGTTCTCGGCGCTGATGGACCTGCCAAAACAGCACCAAGGTTAAGATGTCGATTTCCGGAAACAAATACTCTGAGCGGTCGCCGTCGATAAACACATAGTTCCCGTCACTTTGTTCTATAACATTGCGATGAACTAAATCGCCGTGAATGGTCGACCAAATAAGCGATTGGCCGCTCCAGTGCTCAAGACGCTTACTCACCAGGGCGTCTAGCTTATTTGTGTACGGTCGGGCAGTTTCGGAGATTTCTAACTCAGAAAAACGCTTGATAATTGCTTTTGGCGCAAACACGCGCTTCCTGCACTCGGCAGTGTAGAGGGGTGATATGGCGTCAATAATTTCATTGATGTGGCTGCCGCTAATGCCAGTTGCACGCAAAACTCCGCCCTCTATTAGGGTTTCGGTGCTGTAGTAAAAGGGTGGGCGAGCAACAAAGCGATGCGAAAACGGTCGTTGGATACTATGAGATTGACGAAGAAAGTCAGTGTTATTAGCTATTCTTTGGTTGCCGATATGATCAAGGCTTAAACGGTGAACTCGCTGGCGTTTTCGGTCAAAGACTATGACAATGTGGTCACT
Source organism: Saccharimonadales bacterium (SeqCode) (assembly GCA_041751215.1). Taxonomy (GTDB): domain Bacteria; phylum Patescibacteriota; class Saccharimonadia; order Saccharimonadales; family JBGSXW01; genus JBGSXW01. The sequence continues at coordinate 142,598 of JBGSXW010000005.1, forward strand.
GACGTAAGGTGCTAGTCCCCGAAGCTGGCTAAAGCGCAAAAAGTAATTTCGCCAAGCTCTGGGCACATACCAGTAGCCATCGATCTGGTTGCCCATCAACACCACTTCTTTGTGGCTTCTCCAGATATGAAAGCGCCGCCTAAAGGTCGCCAATCGTCCTTCTGGCGGCAGCTCGGCTGCTAAAAAATCGTATTTAGTAAAATTCACGAAGACATTAATTCCTCCGCGGCGAGCACCTTGTGGCACCCACTGATTAATTATACCAAAATAAGGTAGCTTGGACCTATTCGAAGCTTTTAATCAATGACAGCATCTTTTTAGCCGACTTTTCCCAGGTCCACCGCTTAACGTTGGCTTGACCAGCTTTAATAAGGTCGTTTCGTTTGGATTCATGGGTCAGAAGATCGCGCATGGCTTCTTCTATGGCCAGAGGGTTATAAGGATTGACCAGCCTTGCGGCGTCTCCAGCCGTTGCAGGCATAGCGGTTGTGTTTGCTGTAATCACTGGTACTCCGGCGGACATGGCCTCTAGGATTGGCAGGCCAAAACCTTCGTAAATCGAAGGAAAAACAAAAACTGTTGCCCCAGCAAACAAGGCCGGTAAATCATCGTTAGCTACAAAGCCAGTCTTTATAACAGGGCTTCCGTTATCTTCGAGCAGTTTGATTTGGCGGTTTATGTCTTCGTCTTTCCAGCCGGCGGCACCAGCCAAGACTAGTGGATATTGGCTTTTGAGACGGGCTGGCAGACGGCTATACGCTGCTAGCACTCCACCAATGTTTTTTCTGGGCTGCAGCGAACCAACAAATAAAATGTATCCCGGAGGTAGGTTATATTTACCGCGCACGGTTTTGATTTTTGCTGGCGCAATTTTTCCGTAATTTTGATCGACACCAAGTGGCACATGAGTAGCTTTGGTAACAATATTTCCATAGTGTTTAAGTATCGAGCTTGCGACAAACTCAGAGATCGTTAACGTCTGAGCGCCGGGTCGGCCTATCGAGTAAGGAACAAAGCGGGCAAGGTAGCGACGGTTTCGCTTTTCTACAACCTCTGGCATATCTTCGTGAACCAAATCACAGACCACCACAAGAGAAGGCGCGTTATTAATCAGCGGATAACTAACAAAATTAGGATAAATAACTAAATCTGGTTGCTGAGAGAGCCAACGATTAACGGCCAGAGGCCGAATCTTAAAGGCTAAGCTATAAAGCTTACGCGGAATAGGCAAAAATTCGTAGCTGACTCGTGCGCCTTTTAGTTCTTGACCGTGTTGTTTATCGCCCTTAAATCCTAGTATTACGTAATGATTAGACTTATCGGCTTTAATCGTCGCTTTAAGCAGTTCGTAGGTGTACTGCCCAACACCGTCTTTGGGGCGAAACAGCGGGGTTCCATCAACAAATATGCGCATACTTAGACCTGATCTTAACTTAGCTTGTTCCACTCAAGGCGTGGCTTAACAATGGCTTCTCGTTTTGGGTCCCATTTTGGAGCACTTTCCGGCTCAGTGAGATTAAAGGCAACTTTGGCGGGAGTGTTTATTGGGTTTATTGTCCAGGTGTCTTTATAAATGTCGCAGTCCATGGCCAAGGTATAACGTCCAGCTTTGAGCATGTCGGTTGGCAGACTGACCCCGAGTTTGTTGACTCCAGGTACTAGCTTTGGCTGATGGTCCTTGCCCTTGTCGGTGTGAGAAGTCCTTAGGATGCGGCGATCTTGCTCGTCAAACAAACTAAGCCCAACAGACATAGCGTCAAACGGGCTCTCAATTTGTACTTCTAGCTCAGCTTTAACTTCATCGCCGAGTTTAATAGAAACAGCCTCGTTGGATTTTGATGAAGCCCCTTCGACTTTAAGTAGTTTTGGAATAATTCGATCATCTACTACAACTAAACTTTTATCAGCTTTCCAGAACGATCCTGCGACGCGCCCGCTCTCGCCCAGGTAAGTTTCTACTACCTTTTCGATGCCCTCAAACATCAGTTGCTTGCCGTCTTTGAGGTAGATTCCGGTATCGCATAGTTCGATTGCTGAGCCCATTGAGTGAGTAACAAAAAGTACTGAGCGCCCCTCAAAAGCGGCAGCCTTCATTTTTTCGGTAGCCTTTTTTCTAAATTTTACATCGCCGGCTGCTAGAGCCTCATCGATAATCATAATTTCCGCGTCAAGGTGAGCAGCGACGGAAAAGGCCAAGCGGCTACGCATACCAGAAGAATAATGTTTTACCGGATTGTCGATAAAGCCACCAACTTCAGAGAACTCTACAATCTCGGTAAACTTGCGAGCAATTTCCGCCTTGCTCATACCCAGCAGCGCTCCGTTAAAAAAGACATTCTCGCGGCCAGTTAGTTCTTGGTGGAACCCGGTCCCAACTTCTAATAGACTGGCGGTCTTGCCTCTAATTATTGCTTGTCCGGTGGTTGGAGCAACAATGTGGGAGAGAATTTTGAGCAATGTTGATTTGCCGGCTCCGTTGCGACCGACTACTCCTAGTGTTTCGCCTTCGTGCACCTTAAAGTTGATGTCCTTGAGTGCCCAAAATTCTTCTTTGTGAGTAGCGGGCTCTCCGCGGCCAAGCAACGGGTTGCTCTTGAGAATATCTTTTAAGCTATCGGGCTTATTTTGACGCTTAACGATGTAGCGCTTACTAAGATTTTTAACTTCTATAACAGGCTTGCTCATGCTAGATCAACAATGTCCCTTTCTACCCGTTTGTACAAAAGGGTTCCAACAACTAGCGATACAATCATGGTAATAAACGGTAGAATCAACCAATTCCAATGGATTGCAGATGGATCAAACCAGCTTTGTCGCATCGTCTCGATAACTGCCGCCGCCGGATTTAAGAAGAAAAACGGCTGCCAACTTTCTGGGACAACATCAAGCGGCCAAATAACGGGCGTGCCGAAAAACAACAAGCGCATTATAAAAGGCACCAACTGCTTGATGTCGCGGAACCACATGTTTAGTGAGCCAAGAATCAAACCAACTCCGTAGCCGGTTAACATGAGCATCAAAAGCGCGGGTAGCAGTAAGGCATAAGTTAGCATTGGCAGCGGATGACCGAATATAAAACCCATCAACATCAACAGAGCAAAGGCAATAAAAAAGTCTACAAGTCGTGAGATTATCGAGGCGATAGCCGGGATTATTCGTGGAAAGTACAGCTTCTTAAAAAGCCCCTGATTGTTTAGAAAGCTATTAATGGTTCCAGATAATGCGGGCTCAAATAGCTGCCACAATATGAAGCCTAAAAAGATCAAAAGGCCTGACGGAATGCTACCATCACCAAAGGATCTGCCCAGTCTTTGAACGATAATAAAGTTAACCAACGCCATGTAGAGCAGCGGCTGCAAAATAACCCAGAGCACTCCGAGCGTAGCTTCTTTGTAGCGAATCTTAAATTCGCGCCAAGTAAAGAAATATATCAATTCCTTATACTTAATTAGCTCAGGGATAACTGGTTCGCGCCGGTTAGGGCCGATAACTACTTCGTGTTTCATTTCTGCCGCCATTATATCAACAATGCAGGGGCAACCCTACGAACCCTTTGTAAGCAGTAACATTGCCCAACGGTCGTATGAAGCAGCTTCAAGTTCAGCAAAATTAGCGACACCGATTAGATTGCCAGTTCCGTGCTCAATTACTTGAACCGAGCTAAATGCGTCTTGTAGTTCTTTAAAGAAACCCTTGGCATCTTCGTAAGCATCGATTGTAAATTCTAGGAATAGACGCAGGTTAGGGCTGTTCTTTAGGACTTGCTCCATACCAGCAAACGCTTTGTCTTCAAAGCCTTCGACGTCGAGCTTCATTAGACCAACTTCTTTGATGTTTTGCTCCTTAGCGTACTGATCGATGGTTTTAACTTTGGCTTTAATTGTTTCCTCGACTTCGTATTCAATTCCGGTGTACTCGGCGAGGCGCTTCGAGTCGTTGATGCTCGAGCTGCACCACTGATCTTTGAGCAGGTTAAAAGTAATCGATCCTGGCTTATCACTGATTGCGGCTTGTTCAACGTGGTAGTGGTTAAACAATCCACTGACTTTAGCTGACTTATCGATTAGCGGAGTTAGATGCGGGTTTGGTTCAATAAAATGTACGGCGGCCTTAGTTTTTAAATCTAAGTCCGGAGCAGCGATTAATCCGTAATAGCCAAAGTTTGCACCAACGTCCAGGACGACATCGTCTGGTCTGATTTGAGTTCGCCAAACTCCGGTAATCTCTTTTTCCCAGATACCCTCAAACATGATGTGAGGGCTAAAAGACGTGTCGCGGGTGTCTACGTACATTTTTTGACCAGTGAACAGACGCGTTAAAGCTTCGGTTTGACCAGTGTTAACGGTCATGCCGTTCTTAATCATGTCAACGTAAAAAGCTAGACTGTCTAACTTATCAACAACGTTTTGCAAGGCGCCACTATCGCTTCCAGCTCCTAAAGCGCTTAAGCGTTCTTCCGGTGTTAGTTCGATCTCGCCGTATTTCTTTTGAGCTTTTTTGTCGGACTTCTTAATATTCACGGCTACTTACCTATGCTTTCTAGGGCTTTGTTAAAGCGGGCCTCAAATTTTTCTAGAGTAAATTTACTGACAACTTTATGACCCTTGGCTACCATGTCTTCTCGGAGCTTGGCGTCGTTTGCAACCTTAACAATTGCATCAGCGATCTCCTTAGGATTGTAGGGGTCCTCAACATAGAAGGCAGCGTCGCCGCCAGCTTCGGGCAAGGCACCGCGGTTAGATGTAATTACCGGTAGGTCGTTGAGCATGGCCTCGAATATCACCAAACCGATGCCTTCGTAAACCGAAGGAAAGACAAACATCATCGCGTTTTTAAACAGGGTGTACTTATCGGCTTCAGACACGTAACCAGTAAAACGAACATTGTTGCGAACCTCTGGACTCAGCGAACGAAACTTAGCTTCGATATCCTCAAAGCCGTAGCCCGGTCCACCAACTAACACGAGCGGCATGTTGATTTTGCTGGCAATCATCGAGTAGCCATCAAGCAAATTCTCGATGTTTTTACGCTTTTCTAAAGTAGAGGTAAAGAGCAAGTATCGCTTGGACCTTAGGTCCATATTCTGCAAAATTGAAGTTTGCGGTACATCCTTTGGCGGACTAGACGCGGTTCCATACAAAACGTGAACGTTAGCTTCTGGGTTAACCTCTTTAATTTTGCCAGCAGTATCCTCGGAGTTTGCCATTAAGAGGTCAGAGTTTGTGACGGAAGAGTAAAATTGATGAGCGTAGCGGTTAGGCGTGTCGTTGTCTGGTGGTGCTTCAATTAATTCAAACGGCATAACGTCATGTACGAAGTGTGCCAGTTTGGCGCTGCCAACATCGCTCGATCTAATAACTGTTGGCGATGCACAAATTACCAAATCTATCTTGTGCTTTTTAACTAAGCGCTTAATTAGCATTCGAGAAGTTCGAACGTAGTTACGAACCAAGAACTGATAAAAGAATGGAGAGCGAATGAAGAAGTTTAGCTGTTTCTCTAGGCCTGAACTTCCGGATAGATAGTCAGTGTTAACTTTAACCTCCTTAGTTTTAAAGAAATCAGTTCTTAAAATGGTCTTAGCGATGTTGCGACGGCTGTATCCGCCAGGAATGATGTAGCGGAAGCTGCTGCGACCCTCTCGCAAATAATGCTGTAAGTAGATGTGCTCGACTTTGTTGTTGATTTGAGCGGATTTTTCAAACGCTTGGCCATCAGGATAACCAACAAGGAGTCCGACTTCGTGACCTTCGGCCTCGGCAGCTTTTACTAAGCTTTTGAGAATAAAATTAATCCCGCGGGCTTTTTCTTCAATATCTGGCGAAACGAACAGTATTTTCATTTAATCTCCGATTTGTAGCATTAGAGACATTATATATGATAGAAACCTGTTTACTAAGCTCCGAAGCTCTCATTTACTGCTAAAATTGAGATATGAAATATTTGATTGCGTCTGCAAACGGCTACGGAAATGTTGGTGATGATTTGATTGCTCAAGCATTGAAATCGATGTTGAGTGAAATTGACAGTCAGGCTGAGGTTAAGCTCACCAGACCTCAATGTGATCCCAAGGAGGTTGCGTGGGCCGATGCGGTGATTATCGGCGGCGGGGGCTTGCTTTACGATTACGACAAAGTACGAAGCAACGTTAGTAACTATTTATCTTACGTAAAAGTTGCAAGAAAACTCAAAAAACCCGTCTACTTAATTGGAATCGCCGAACAAGGAATCTTCACCGAAGCCGGCAAGGCCGCGTATCGACGCGAGTTAAGCACGGTAAACCTAATAACAGTTCGAAGCAAAACCGACCGAGATGTGCTGCGCTCGATTGGGGTTGAAGCTCCAATCTTAGCTCTGCAAGATTTAGTTTTTTCGATGTCTTACGGCGATGGCAACAATCGTGCGCGTAAAGCCAGGCGCAAACTCCCAGGACGTAAACCCCGATTGGCACTGAGTTTACCGCAGCTCACCAGCCAAGGTTTGGAGCTCGAAGCCATGGGCAAGGATTTAGCCCGACAGCTAAAGCTTTACGAAGCCTACTTAAAAACTAACTCGATCGATAAGTTGTTTAAGGACTTTAAAGTTACTTTAGTTTGCCAAAGCCGAGATGACCTTGCTTACTGCCAGGTACTTAGCAAGCGGCACCAAGTTAAACTGGTTTACCCAGAGGACATTGCACACTCAGCAGCTGTTATTAAGGCCTACAGCAAAGCCGACATTGTTTTAACCGGAAGGCTTCACGGTTTGATTCTGGCCGCCATGCTCGGCAAACCAATTGCAGCTTTTGGATTAAAGTCGCAGAAGCTCGACAAGCTAATCGAAGAGCGACTGCCCTCACTTCAGCCATCGTTCTTTAGCCTTGATGATTTAGTTAAGGGCAAGTTGTTCGAGAGTCTTGGCAAACACTATAAAACCGGAAAAATTAAGCGCCCCGATCCGGTTGAAGTTGATCTTTGTCGCCGACTAGCAAAGCTAAATAAACCTGTTTTAGAAGCAGCCCTGCTTAATGATTTTGGCGCCAAGATAAGCTCGTCCAAAACCCGAGTAAAATGAAAACCTTCTTAATTATTTCACCTAATAATTACGGAAATGTTGGTGATGATATTTGTGCCTACTCGGGACAGTACCTAGTTAACAGCATACTTCCAAAAGCTCGGACCATAATTACTAGCCCCCCCTTCAACGAGTCCGAAGCGTCGAGCGCCGATGGCTTTATTCTTAGCGGGGGCGGCCCAATTTATGATCGCTCTGAGCCAAATGTTGAAAACTACATGCAGTACTTAGACTACGGACAAGCAAAGGACAAGCTAACGGCTGCAATTGGAGTTGGGGAGCAGGGAATCGTTCACGAGTGGGGTAAAAAACGCTACAGAACTGTTTTAAACCGAGCCGACTTAGTTACTACTCGCAGCCAAGCTGATAAAAGCGCGCTACAAGACATTGGTGTTAAAAACGTAGTTGCCACACAAGACCTAGGGTTTCTAGCGGACCAATGGGTTAAGCGTCCTTGGCTTAAGCCGCGATTAAAAAAATCAGCTAAACCCCGACTTGGGTTGGTGTTGATGGATGTTCGGTTTCTTCAGGACTATAAAAACGGCGATAAGCATCTGCGCGACTACATAGCTACAGTCGAAGATAATCTGGAATACTTAAAACAAAACTTTGACGTTTATTTATTTGCTCACTCCAAAGATGATGAAGATTGGCGCAACTCGATGGCTAGTAAATACGACTTTAAAATCGTTGTATACAAAAACATTGAGGACTTTCCGAAATTCTTTGCTACCTATAAGCAAATGGATTTAGTACTAGGTGCAAGGTTTCACGCGGTGATATTAGGATTGCTCGCACACAAGCCGGTGATCGGACTGGGACTACCCGACGCCAAGCTGTTTAAGTTGGCTAAGTCAGCGCCAACACTACGAAGACAGAGTTGCTCAATCAATGACGGTAAAGAGCTTTCAAAGTTACTTAGCAGCCTAAGAACAGACTACGATCAAAATAAGTTCAAGGTCTTGGGTTCAAACGAGCTAGATAAGCTCAAGAGCGCTGCGGCATTGAATCAAAATCTGCTGAGAAGAATAATTTAGCTACTTGGAGCAAGGTTTGATGATGTGACCGGAACATACACTGCGAATACAATGAGTGTATCCGGACTCGACACGCCTCACTAAGTGCCCTGTGTAAACAATAATAAGGGGCTGTACATACCAGATATATTGGCTAGCTTGTTAACGTATTTTTAATAGAGCCTATAAGGGGTGTCCTTGGCTAAAGCACTCAACTCCTTTGGGATCAAGTTTAACCAGATCGGCGGCCTGCCAGCCCTTAATGAGACACCTTAGAAAACGGCGGTTAAGAAAAATCCTTCGGGGGCGGTAGCCGTGTTTAGCCTCGCTTTTCCAATCGAGATTACGACGAATGTAGAGTGCATCAAAAAGATTAATTCCAGCATACTGACGGGGCTTGTAGTTACTAAAACCAAACTTATCTTCTACTACTGGTTTAAACTTTGCGGCTAGCTTAAGTTGGTAGCTATCAGCAACAACTGCAAGCACCGCTTCTGGATCAGCGATTACGTCCTCGTAGCGCAAATAGCAAACGTACCTAACGCGCTTTGGAAAGCCAGCAAACAAAGCCTGTTTTTTGCTGCGTAGTTCAAAGATCGATTTGTAGTCCTCGAACTTATTTTCGGGCTTTATGGTAGCAAGACGAACGTTTTCATCCTGACTGGCGTCCTCCCCAATTTTTGAATAATAAGATCGCCACGGACTCCGTATGAACTTACTAAAACTTAAATTTTGCAGCTCTGGAGCGTGATGCGGGCTAAGGTGAGTTGATTGCAGCCAGCTAATTGGATTACGATCAACAACTACAAATAAAGTCTCACCAGACTCAGTTTTATAATCACGAATGGTTTGAAATTCCAGTTCACCGTCGCTATTAATCAACCCCCAAGGCTCGTCAAGATCCCCGTGCTTCCATCCAAACGGACTAGTGTTACTTAGATAACCAATGGGCTTAACCGCCGGGAGATTGTTTGCAAACAAGCGCTTTATAAAATTTGTACCGCAGTTGCGCTCGCCGTTAACCTGACACTGAGTGATTGTCGGGTCGGCTTTTACCATTTGACTAAAAACTCCTAGGTTAGCTTTTTCTGAGAGGCCATTAACATTACAAAGCCACCACGAAAGTGCGGATTAATGTCAGTGTACTTTTTCACTAAGACTAGCTTTGGGTTGCCTTTAGAAATGGCGTAGAGATATTTAAAATCCTTTTGCATTTGAGATAAAAATTTCTTTGGGTCATCGTAGGCAAAAGCCGTAAATTCGAGCATGAGCTTTAGATTCGGGCTATTTTTGATTGTCTTTTTCATTCCCCGGTAGATCGCTTCTTCGTGACCTTCAACGTCCATCTTTATTACATCAACTCGGCCCTTAGTTTGCTCTTTAGTGTAGTTGTCTAGCGTCATAGCCTCTACTTTGTAGCGCTTATGAAAGCCCGAGCGCTTAGTCTTAACGCTTTTGTCGCTAACCCAAGATCCACCCCAGTGCATGTCGTGAATATTTAACACCAGCTCGCCCGGTTTATCTGAGAGCGCTATGTTACTGACAACAGTTTTCTGACTAAAGTTATTTGAGCTGATGGTTTTTTCGATGTAGTGAGTAAGATCCTTGTTAGCCTCAATGAAGTGAACTCGACCACCCTTGGCTTGATCAACTAGCGGGCAGGCGACCACTCCAAAGTAGCCAAAGTTAGCACCGATATCTAAAACTACACTGTCCTCGTCGATTACCGAACGCCAAACATCAGTTACGTCTCGCTCCCAGACTCCGCGCAACATCAAAGATTGTGAAACTCCATGGTCACGAGTATCAACAAACATCTTTCGATCGTTAAACAATAGGGTCAGCGCTTCGTGGTCGCCGGTAAATACGGTAGTACTATTTTTTATGCGCTGTATTAAGGCGCTGTTACGGTTCGATTCTTGCCTAAGCTGCTCCACATTAGAGTTTAGGCGTCCGAGCGTAACGGGCATCATAACCCAGGCTCTAACCAGTTTAAGAAACCTTCTTATTATTGATTGATTTTGTGACACGTGGCTCCTTGTATCTTTTAAAGTCTTTTCAATACCATACCAGTAATTTTGCTAAGAGAGAACTAAAATTCCTTACCGTCAACCATAAATAGATCAACCGGCTCGTAGGCTACTAGCTTTTCTGGATTCTGAACCTGCAGTTCGCCCATTCTCATTAGAACGCGAAGTTTGTTGATGAACCTATGAACAAACAGGCGTCCAGTTTTAATAGAGTAACCAGCTGCCACTTCAGCTTCTTTATCAAGAGATTGCACGATATGAACTAAATCTCCAATCGACATTGGCTGAGTTTTCTTGGCTTTGTACTCGCGGTTGCCAAACTTGTCTTCGTCGATGTTTTTAAAGCCGCTACTAAACTTAAGATGATACTTATCTGCAATGGTCGTCAGGGTTTTTTTAGGGTGCGCCTGCAGCTCTTCTAAAGACACATAGCAAACGTTTGGAACCCGCTCTTTAAAACTCTGGTGAAGTCTTAGCTTTTGAGATCGCAGACCGATGACTGACTCGTATTCTTCAAACAATAGTTCGGGTTTAACACAACCAAAGCGGATTTTTTCATCGCGGCGACTTGGTTGGCCGGCCCAGCTGTAGTAAGCCTCCCAAGGCTTGCGCAAAAATTCGGAGAATTCGTTAAACCAATGTTTAGGCGCGTGGTGAGGGGAGCGATGCATGGATTGCAGCCAAGTAATTGGATTCCGATAGATTACGATTATTAAAGTATGATCGGCATTTTCATTGACGTCATGAATTTTCTTGGTTGTTAGTTGCTTTGATTCGGGGGTTTTGTACCATTTCATCGGCTGTCCGAGATCGCCGTGCTTCCAGCCGTAATTGTCGGTGACAGTAATGTCAGAAACATTTTGACGCAATAGCTTAGCTAGATAGTTAGTCCCCGAGCAGCGCTCGCCAAAGATCTGAATTTCCCTAATTGTCATTGGCTCTAGTTTATCAGGAATATTTAGAGCTGTCTTATGGAGTGACGGTTATGTCAAAGAAAGAGCCCTTTGGCGGCAATCTATTTGGATAGCCTTCGAGCAATGGAGTGATGTGTTCGCGGTAAGTATTAGGATTAACTCCACTTGGCGCCTTGAAGTCAAATGCATAGGTTACGATTTGGCCAGGTAGCACAAGGTGTTGAGCGGCAGCAAGCGTTACACCATCGGCCTCGTAAACTGAGGCAAAAACTGTGGCTGGTCGAGACCGTTTTGGACCCCAAAGCGCACCAAAGTCACTGCTTCTACCTAACGGATTACTGGTAGCTAAACGAGTTGGGCGAATGTGATACGGAGCAGTCGGATGGATACGGCTGACATCATCAAACCAAACTATATTACCGGTATTTTTGTAGCTAATTTCAACAGTGGTGTCGTCGCCCTGACCAAGAGTTGGGTAGGCCGATGAGCTGACGTACGCTGCGCGGTAAACCGCTTCCGAGACTCTGATGTCAAACCACGAGCCCAGGACATTCATTTTGCCAGGCGCTCCTTCAACTATCGGCGTAAACCGTTCGCGGTAAGTCTTAGCGCTCAGGTTCAGCGGAGTAGCGGCCGTAAATTCAAACTCGGCAATTTGCCCAGGTTCAACTGTGTCTTGGTCTTCGGCTAGAGTTGTGCCGTCGGCTTCGTAAACTGCGCTAAAGTCTCCGGCCGCTCGGTTGTTGGTTCCCCACGAGTCACCAAACTTACTTAAACGACCAACGGGTCCAGAAGTCGCTAGGCGCACTGGACTGGCGCCGACTTCTCTAAAGCTATCGACGTCGTGCCAATCCATGTTCCCGACATTTTTGTATTGCAGCATTATGGTTCGTTCTCTTCCCTGGCTAACGCTAAGTGAGTTGCTTGAAGATTTATAGAACTGAGCTTTGTAAACACTAGGCGTTACTCTGATTACAAAATGCGAAGCTAGGCTGTTCATGCTTTGTGGCCCTTCTATTATCGGCTGCACAAACTCTCTGTACAGGCCAGGCGCAAGGTTTGGCGGAGCTTTGAGCGTAAAGGTAAACTTAGCAATTTGACCGGTCGTGGCTCGGTTTTGGTCGCTAGCTAATGTCACACCATCGGCCTCGTAAACCGCATCAAATACTCCGGTGGGGCGAGTCTTCTTTTTGCCGATCCATAGCTCGCCGAATTGGCTATTGCGTCCAAACGGGTTGCTGGTTCCGAGTCGAACAGCGTTTGCGTTATTTTCAGCCGCGCCGATATTGTCGTACCAAGTACTTGAGCCGGTGTTCTTAAAACTAATCGAAACCTCAGTGGATTCACCTTGTTTTATGGTTGGGTAGTCTGAGAGAGAATGGAATGCTGTTCGGTAGTTTCCAGCTACTACTGGTCCAAACCACTGTTTGTAGTAGTTAACGAAGTTATAGTTACCAAAAAACCCGGGGTAGGTGTGAGGTGTGTAGTAGTAAAGCGAGGCGGTTGCTCGGTTTCCCATATATAAGGGCGAACCATCAATTGGATAATAGCCATCAAAATAGGTGTTGGTGCATCCAGCACAGCGCTTTCTAAAGCCTTTGGTCATTGGCCCGCTGTAGACCCAAGTACCAACCACGTTGTCTCCTGGGTAAGTGTCCCAGCTGGTGTTTCCGCCGCTGCGTTCAAAGTTAAATCTTAGCTGCCAGGCGGCGTAATTAATCTGGTTATAAAAACCTTTTTTAGAATGATCTTTGCCGCCAGTGTCAGGTACTCCATAACCCATGGCCCAGGCTAACTTGTAGGCCATGCCACAACACGATGGGTTTACATAGGCGTTCTTGGTCTTAGGATAGGTTCCACCGGTTGTGATTAGGCTTTGCTCTTTTTGCAGAGTAACTAAGAGCACCTTAGGGCTAACCGTCTTTAGATTATTGTCATCGTAGTACCGAACTTGGCTACAGTTTTGAATGTACTGAGCCTTCCAGTCGTTGGCAGCTTCCCAAATAATTCGGGCGGCAGTCTTGCCAGTAGCCTTATGGACCAAGCAGCCGTTCCCCTTAACCATGTCGACATCGTCTTTCCAGTTAGCCAACACGCTACCCTGGTTTTGTAGGAACTTTTGAATGGCGCTAACACTCATCGATCCAGTAGCTGTAAATAGCTGGTCATCAATTAGTCGATTCTTATTAAAGGACGCCGAAGCTTGATCGAGTTGGAGGCTCGCTACTCCGATAATTGCAACCAGTAAGAAGATTAAAAAACGTTTCATGCTATTGGATATATATTGTCTCATTTTCTGACTTTTTTTCACCTACAACTGCTGCGACTTTCCATGTGCCAGAGGGCACATCAACAGTTGGCTTCCAGGACCAAGTAGCTACACCTTGTTTATCGGTTATGATCTTGTCTAAGCTAATAACCCGGTTGGGGTCGGAATTACTCGTAAAAGTTAAATGGCAGCTAACGCCGGGTTCGCTCGTACAAGTTGTGCTAACAATTTGACCAACTTTGAGCTTACTGGCTTGAGTGTGGCCGGCGGAAGTGTAGACCAATGGTCGTTCCTTTACAAAATCTGGAGGACTTGAGATTTTACGAGTCTCGCGGTCCTCACCCTCGCCCTCGTCTATCAGAGGAGCGTCAGACGCAGGTGGTTGATCGTTATCTCTGGCAGTTTGCTGATTGTCTGCCTCAGCGGTTGATGTAGTTTCGGTCGAGACTTGATCATCTTTGAGCCACCAAAAAGTACCAGCACCAAGGGCCAGGGCGACAACGACTGCTACGATAATTAATTGTTTGCGTGACATATGTTTATTTTAAAACTTAACCTCTTTGATCTTAACAATTAAAGCCAGAGCTTTCAAGAGAGCGGAGCTAAGAAACGTATCAGCTAAGAAGCTTTCCTTGCTTGTAGCAGCGGACTTGGTTTTTAGTTTTTATGAGCTTGTTTGGAGACTCAACTTCAATTGGTCGTCTAAAGAGCTTTGCGAGCATAGGCTGTGAGATATTCATTTTCTGATACGCAGTAGTATCAAATCTGTAGCCAATAGATGTTTCTTGATCCCAATCAAGGACATCAATAATATGATCAAGATCGACTTTGCTGATTGGCGGGTATTTTTTGGGTTTATACTTGCCGAACCCAAATTTATCTTCGGTGATGTTGGCAAAGTTTCCTTTAATCTTAAATTCGTATTTGTCTGCAATGGTTTGCAAAACTTCTTCGGGGGCGTCTTTTAGGTGCTCGTAATTAACGTAGGCAACATTATCAACGCGGTTTTTAAAGCTTTCGAAAATTTGGTTTTTTTGAACTCTTAAGTCAAGAACAGACTCGTATTCTTCGAATAGGTTTTCTGGTTTAACCATACTTAAGCGACGTTCTTTATCGGGGCTAGATTCTTGACCGGGAATTCCGTAGTAAGAAGTCCAGGGGTGCCGAATGTAATCAGAAAACGATAGGCCGTAAAGCAGAGGTGCGTGGTGGGCGTGCTTGTGCATCGATTGCAGCCAGGTTATGGGGTTTCGATAGATAACTACAAACACTACGTTCTTACTGTCTTTTTTGTAATCACGCACGCTGTGGCAGTAGATTTCTTCCGGTCCGTTGCGGTAATCGCACCAAGGCTGTCCAAAATCAGTATGCTTCCAGCCAAAGCCGCGATCTCCACCTAGTGGCAAAATATCTTGATAGTTCTCGCGCATTAGTTTGCGCAAGTAATTGGTGCCAGAGTTGCGCTCACCGTAAACCTGGAATTCTTTTAGTGCTTTAGCCATTTTATTTTTGTTGACCTTTTCTAAGAATTTCTTCGATGTTTATTTTTCCGTTATAGCAAACGAAGTGCGGATTGAGAAGCTCGAGTTTGTGGTATTTAAGAAGCTCACCGTCAATTGCTAGAATTTTGCCTCCAGCTGCTCGTACGAGGGCGTCTCCGGCGGCAATATCCCACTCCATGCTTCCACCTAGCCGTAGATACACATCGGCTGAGCCTTCGGCAACTAGACACAGCTTTAGAGCCGAGCCGGCACTAATAACTTTAGGTTTTGGATCGAGCTCGTTGATGATTGATTCCGAAACCGGATCAAGATGCGAGCGACTGACTGCAATTGAGGTCAACTCTTGATTATCTGAAACTTGAATATCCTGCCAAGGTCCGCCACTTGTGCGTTTTCGAGCTCCTAGAGAATCTTCGCCGGCGTAGATTAAATCTTGAGCGGGCACTCCAACTACGCCTAGCACTGGACGCTCACCTTCGATCAGTGCGATGTTAACAGTGAATTCGCCATTGCGTTTAATAAACTCTTTTGTGCCATCCACCGGGTCAACCAGCCAGTAATAATTAGACTTCATGGCTTCTTGGTTGTCGGCTTCGGATGATTCCTCACTAACAATTGGCACATCGGGGGTTAGTTTTTTTAGTCCGGCTAAAATAACTTTTTGAGCAGCTAAATCCGCCAAGGTTAAGGGGGATTCATCTGACTTGGTTTGCACGCCGTGATCAGCCTGCTCGTAAATCTTCATAATCACAACCGCTGCTCGTTCGGCAATATCAGACACTTGGTCTAACAATTTGGCATCGACTACTAACCTAGAACTCATCCCGAAATTGTACTATAGTGATCGATGCAACAACAGGAGGTATCTTTGAGTCACTTAAATGAACCGCACGGTGGGAAGCTAGTTAACTTAGTCGTTAACGACGACAAAGCCAAGGAGCTTAAGAAGTCAGCTGTTAAATTCAAATCCTGGGATTTAACCCCACGACAAATTTGTGACGCTGAGATGATAATGTCCGGAGCTTTCTCTCCACTAACCGGTTTTTTAAACCAAGCCGAATACGACAGCGTCTGCAAAGACATGCGACTGAGCGACAAAACCCTGTGGCCAATGCCAATAACCCTAGACGTAAACGAAGACTTTGCTAAGTCGATTAAAACCGGCGAAAAAATTGCTCTACGCGACCAAGAAGGCGTGATCTTAGCAATCCTAGAAGTTGGCGACATTTGGCAGCCAGATAAATCAAAGGAAGCCGAGTTAGTTTTTGGCGACGATGACGATGCTCACCCGGCCGTCTCATATCTAAAAAATACGGCCGGAGATTGGTATGTTGGCGGTAAGCTAACTGGCCTAGAACTGCCAACTCACTACGACTTTAACGAACTTCGTCACACACCAGCTGAACTCCGCGCCCAGTTTGAAAAGATGGGCTGGACTAAAGTTGTGGCTTTTCAGACTCGCAATCCAATGCACCGCGCCCACGTTGAACTTACTCAGCGCGCCGCTAAAGCCGTACAGGCTAACCTCGTAATCAACCCAGTTGTCGGAATGACCAAGCCGGGCGATGTCGATCACTTTACGCGAGTTCGTATTTATCAGAAGTTGCAAAAGCGCTACCCACAATCAACCGCGATGATTTCGTTGTTGCCGTTGGCAATGCGCATGGGCGGTCCACGCGAAGCAGTCTGGCACGCGATAATTCGCAAAAACCATGGTATTAGCCACTTTATTGTTGGTCGTGATCACGCCGGACCTGGCAAGAACTCAAAAGGCGATGATTTTTACGGAGCCTACGATGCTCAAGAACTACTAGAGAGCTTTAAAGACGAAATCGGCATTGATGTCGTGCCATTTGAGATGATGGTTTATCTTGAGGATCAAGACAAATACGTAGCAGAAAGTGAAGTTCCAGCCGGCAAAGAATTTATGTCGATTTCTGGAACCGAGCTTCGAGCTCGCTTAGCCGATGGACGAGAGCTGCCTGAATGGTTTACCTATCCTGAGGTGGCCGAAGAACTACAAAAAACCCACACCCCACGTTACAAGCGCGGATTTACAGTCTTTTTCACTGGCTTGTCTGGCTCGGGTAAATCAACGGTTGCCAACGCTTTGATGGTTAAGTTGCTCGAACAAGGCGGCCGTTCAGTAACCATGCTCGACGGTGACCTAGTGCGCAAGCACCTCTCAAGTGAGCTCGGATTTTCTAAAGAGCACCGAGCTCTAAACATTCAAAGAATTGGTTACGTTGCTTCTGAAATCGCCAAGCACGGCGGAATTGCGATCTGCGCACCGATTGCGCCTTATGACAACATCCGCAAAGAAGTCCGAAATATGGTTAACGAAAACGGTGGCGGATTCATCTTAGCTCACGTTACAACTCCAATCGAAGAATGCGAAAAGCGCGACCGCAAGGGCCTTTACGCGGCAGCCCGCGCTGGCAAAATCAAAGAGTTTACCGGTGTTTCTGATCCTTACGAAGAGCCAGCTGACGCCGAAATTAAGCTCGACACCCTCGAATATTCACCAGATGAACTAGCCCAGCAGATTCTTCTCTTTCTTGAAAAAGAAGGCTACTTAAAAGCTGTCTCCTGGGACGGAGAAGGATAAGCAAAGGGGACGCCTAGTATGATCGCTGTAATAAACGCGGGCGGATCAGGGTCGCGGCTGTGGCCACTATCAACCCCGGAGTATCCAAAGCATCTTCTAAAGATTGGCAATAACGGGCACACGCTGATGCAAATGGCGTACGAGCGGGTTAAGGACTTTGCTGACGATGTCTATGTTATTACCGAGCAAGGTCACGCCCATCACGTTACCGACCAGCTGCCGGACTTAGACAAAGATCACGTGATCATTGAGCCGGCTCGTCGCGGTACGGCTTCTTGCCTGTTAATCGCTCTCGACCATATAGGGGAGCGACACGCTGACGATGAGCCACTGGTGTTCATGCACGCCGATCACGTTATTCACGATGTCGATGGTTTTTGCAGCACGGTCTCTCATGCGGCTGATGTATCGGTTAGCGAATCCAGCATCGTTTTACTTGGAGTTGAACCGACCTACCCATCAATTGGCTTCGGCTACATTAAAAAGGGCGAACGAGTTAGTAAGAAAGATGAGCGCGAAGTTTTTGCGGTAAGTCAGTTTAAAGAAAAGCCTGATCGCACCGTGGCAGAAAAGTATATTCGAGACGGACGTTATTTATGGAACATGGGCTATTTTGCCGCTCCACTTAAGGTTTTTGTCGACACAATGGAAAGCGATGCGCCCAGTCTTCATAAGGGTTACCACGCGCTTAAGAACTCTAGCGATAAAAAGGCGGCTTATTTAGGTCTCGACGATGACGCCATCGACTATGCACTGATTGAAAAGGCTCAAAAATTATTGGTGGTGCCCGGAACCTTTGACTGGATGGACGTTGGAAACTTTCAGGATCTTCACACCGTGGCCAAGCATGACGACGACGGCAATGCAGTTAGTGGAAAGTTCGCAACCGAACAAGTCACCAACAGTTACTTGCACAATGATACCGATCAAAACGTAGCCGTAATTGGCCTAGACAACGTAGCCGTCGTTATGACCGAACATGGTTTAGTCGTTACAAACCGAAACCATGCTCATAAAGTTGGCGACGTTAGCAAAAAACTCGGCAAGACTTAGAGTGTAGTTGCTGCAAACTAATTTCTC
Organism: Saccharimonadales bacterium (SeqCode); assembly: GCA_041751215.1. GTDB lineage: Bacteria > Patescibacteriota > Saccharimonadia > Saccharimonadales > JBGSXW01 > JBGSXW01. The sequence continues at coordinate 161,070 of JBGSXW010000005.1, forward strand.
AGAATGTTCTAATTAAAAATCGACTATTATCGTCCTTGGGGGCATAAATCCCCTGGGAGGATGGGGTCTGGCCAAAGGCCTAAGATAGTAGGCCTCCAATTACTGTCTAATTATTGCAAGTGGCTTATTGCGGATAACGTCGTTACCGGGGCCACCAATCATAACGTCGTAAGCACCGTAGTTACCACCATAACTCCTGTTTGTATCTCCGCCCTTTAGTATGTCGTTACCGACGTTGCCGGCTATAATGTCGGAACCGTAACCACCGGTTAGCCTATCATTTCCGCGACCGCCATGAATTGTTAAAGGGGACCAAGATTGCGAACCGTTAATTACGTCATCTCCTGGCCCACCATAGGCGTACGTGTGGTGTCCTCTGACCCCCCACTCTCCGGGCTTGATGTTGTCGTCTCCACTGCCACCCGACAAAACATCGTTTCCTCCTTGCCCGTGTATTACGTCATCACCGCTTCCACCGTAGATTTTGTCGTTATCGTAAGAATGGTAAGTACCGCCCCAAGGTTCGAGTTGGCCATAGATCCTATCGTTTCCTCCTCGCCCATAAACAATGTCATCGTCACCTCGAGCAACGATTAGGTTGTCGCCGTGTCCCGCACAAATGAAGTCACGTCCGGCAGTGCCGTTTATGCGCGAAGCATTACTAACTATTACGTTGTAACCACTTGGAGCTGTCCCGCATTCTGTTGCTATGCCAGCTTCAGCTTTCGGCAATCTACCTGCTACAGCAAGTGTAATTAGAGAACACACAACCGCTGTAAACACTATAGTAACTTTACCATTCACACTACTCGAAGAGCTGTTCATTATAAATCTCTATTAGGATGTAGAAATAATGTGCTTATGGCAACCTAATGTCAACATAACTTTTAGTCAAACGCCTCGACATTAACGCTAATATCAGACTTAAAGTCGATTTCTGAGTACTCATGAAGCAAGTCCGAGATGTAGTGCTTAAGTGAGTCGTACGCCTCTTGAGTCTTGGCTTCAAACTTAATAGTTAAGTACGGTCCATTCTGCGAGTAGCGAACCACAAACATTGCCGAAGGTAATTCTAGGCGAAGTCCGTCGCCCGCTCGCTCATCGTCAATAACTTCAGCGTCGGGATATTCGGCTCGCAGTTTTGGTGCCAGCTTCTCGATTATTGCGACTTTTTCGTCATCGGCACAAAAAACTTTAATTTCCGGGCTCGAAATGTATTGCGGCAAGGCAGCCACAGCTTCCGAAAGCGTTTGATCGGTGCGCGATAAGTACTGCAATAAACGGAGCGTAGAGTAGAGACCGTCGTCGTGATTATGAAAATCTTTTGAAAAGAAGAAGTGACCAGATAACTCGCCGATGAATGCACCTTTGACTTCTTGGTTCTTCTTTTTTAAGAAAGAGTGGCCGGTTCGCCACATAAATGGCTTGCCGCCTTCTTTATCGATGGTTTCGGGCACAGCTTTTGAACACAGAGTGTTGTACATAATTGTTGCGCCGGGATGATCCTTAAGAACATCACTAGCAAACATAGCAACCAACACATCGTTCCAAATGATACCGCCCTTTTCGTCTACCACACCAATGCGGTCGCCGTCGGCATCGTAGGTAAAGCCCAAGTCGGCCTTAGCTTCTAGAACCTCGTTGGCCACGCGCTGTGCGACCTTAGACTCGGTAGGATCGGCAGTGCCCAGAGGAAAGGTCGGATCAATTTCGGTATTGTATTCAACCACGTCGCAACCAGCGGCGCGCAGAAGATCAGGCGCTAGAGCGCCAGCAGTTGCACAGCTTGGGTCAACCACAACTCTAAACTTTTTTGTTACCTTTAGGCGGCCAAGCAAGTCGTCAAAGTAAACCTGGCGGATGTCTTCTTCTTTGATGTTGCCGGGTTTTTCGCCTTGTTCGTAGTCTTCTTCTTCGACTAGACGACGCAACTCAACCATTCCGTCGGTTACCATGGTTTCAGAATATCCGTTGGCAAACTTGAAGCCGTTGTACTGAGGCGGATTGTGCGAGGCACTAACATAAGCTCCACCTGGTCGCTTTAAGTGATACTGTGACCAATAAAAAGTCCCGACTAGCGTCATGCCAATATCAACCACGTCGATTCCAGCCCAACTGAGGCCTTGAATTAAGTGCTTAGAGTACTCTGGGCCAGTGGCGCGAGAGTCGCGGCCAACCACAGCTTCAGTTATGCCGTTTCGTTTTAGATAAGTTCCAAAGGCTTTGCCCAAATGCTCAGCCAGTTCAGGGCTAAGCTCTTTGTCGACTAGGCCACGCAGGTCGTAACCGCGAAATATGTGAGGGCTGACTTTCATTATTTCTCCTTGATTTTTACTTCTTTAACTTCGGCACCTAGGCGTTTTAGGAAGAGGGATAATTCATTAGCAAATCGCTCGTACCTAAAACCTTGAGCGTGCTCTACTAAGGTATCGGTATCAAAATCGTTATGATCAAAGTGCTTCAGTACCTCCATGAGTGATTCGGGAGATTGTTCACTAAAGAACTGACCGGTTCGATCTTCTACTACCGTATCACGTGCTCCGCCCTGTCCGTAGGCAATGACCGGGCAGCCACCCGCCATAGCTTCAACTGGAATGATGCCAAAATCTTCTTCCGATGGAAATATTAAGGCTTCGGCGCGGTGGATGTAGGCGGGTAGTTCTTTATCGCTGGCTTTTGCAAAAGTTATGGTTGGACCCGCCATTGCCTTGAGGTTTTCGTGCTCGCTGCCATCGCCAATTACAGTTAACTTAAGTCCTAGTTCAGAGCAGGCCTTAACGGCGAGATCAATTTTTTTATAAGGAACCTGCCTGCCAACTACAATAAAACCTTCGCGTTCTGGCGCTTTGGCCGGAAGCTTAAAACGCTCAACATCGACCGGCGGATGGATGACGGTTGACTCTCGCTTGTAGTACTTCTTGATTCTTTCCTCAACTACGCTTGAATTGGCAATAAAATGTCCAACTTTTTGAGCCTCTCGGAAATCAACTCGTTTTAAAACCCCAACTACCAGTGGTAACACTAAGCGCACCAGAGGATTTAAAAACCCAAACCCTGGATCGCGTTTGTACTGATCGTAATGGCTCCAGTAGTAACGAATTGGCGTGTTGCAGTAGCAAACATGCAGTGCGCCTTGTCGAACACGAATATCTTTAGCCTCGGCCGTGGTCGAGCTGATAACTAAGTCGAAGTCTTTTAGGTCTAAGCTCCTAAACGCTAGCGGCCGCAATAGCGCAAACAACTGATGACGGTTTTTAAAAGGAAAGTATTGCAACCAGGTGGTTTTGACATCTAAACCTTTAAATTCTGGCATAGTTTCTGGCGTATGAACCGACGTATAAATGGGTGCGTCTGGAAACATTTTGTGCAGATCCAGCACAACCCGCTCAGCCCCTCCCATATTGGTCAGCCAATCATGAACGATTGCAACGCGCACGATAGGTTTACTCTGCACCTTTCTTGAACAAGACCACCGTAATAGTTCTGAGCACGATTCTAATGTCTAGCCAAAAGCTCCAGTTCTGGACGTAGTAAAGATCGAGCCGAACTCGTTCTTCGTAGCTAAGGTCGCTGCGGCCAGACACTTGCCATAATCCAGTCAGTCCGGACTTAACGCTTAGCACTAGGTTTGCACCGCCCTGTTCTTTGTAGTGGGCAAGTTCTTCCTCGACAACTGGCCTTGGCCCGACAACACTTAAATCTCCGTGCAAAATATTAACGAGCTGGGGCAACTCATCTAAGCTAGTTGCACGCATAAACTTACCAATTGGCATAATGCGCGGATCGTTTTTTACTTTTTGAGTGCGTTTAAATTCGTCAATTAGATCCTCGCGGCCCATTGCCCTAAATACATCTTCATCACTTTGTCCGCTGGCTTTGCTGCCGGTTGAGTACTTCCAGTACATGCTACGCATCTTAACCGCGTAAAACGGCGTCCCAAAGCGAGTTAGGCGCTTGTGTCGGTAGAATACCGGTCCCTTAGGGTCGGTGATTTTAATAATCAGGCCAAAGATTGCAATGATTGGAACCGCCACAATAAGACCCAAAAAGGATCCAACTACATCAAATAAGCGCTTAACGATTCGGCCCCAGCCAATTAGCGGCGTTTCGTGCACCGAGATGATTGGGAAGCCATGAAACAGCTCGATGGTATTTTTGCCGGCGTAAAACTCATCTTGACCAGGTATAAATTTGTAAGCTAAATGTCCGGTTCGAGCAGCGCTCAAGACTCGTTCGTTTTTGCTCTGAACTTCGTAAAGACTAGTCTGAATAATAGTGTCGACTCCGAGTTTAGGTATGGCGGCCAGGGCTTCGGTTAAATCAGAATAGTGTTTGCCGGCAAAGTTTGCTGGCACGTTATCTTTGCTGGCTACGATTGCGGCAATGTTGTAGCCGCTGGTCCGAGTTTCAGACAAAGTACTAGCCAGGCTGCGCGTAGCATGAGTGCTACCAACGAGCATTACGGTCCTTACGCCGCGCCCGTATCTAAACATTCGCTTTCGTATTAGCCACATGGTGTTGCGCTCGAGCGCTAACAGCAAGAAGCTACCGACTAAGGCATATACCGCAACCAATCTAGCCGGAAAGATCTCGTCACCCCTAACAAAATCAACTCCGATTACCAGCAAGATTCCAATTAATGACCCAGCCGCTAAACGAGCTAGTTCTGAGAGGCGTTTCTCGAAAACTTCTTGTTTGTAGAGTCCGAGCATGGCGTGTACGAGCAGCCAAACCGGAACGATCCAAAGAATCATTTCAATGAACTCAACAGCAGGCACTTGGTTTATAAGCGGGCGGTTGTCGAATTTAACGCGCAGCGTATAGGCAACGGTGAATGCTGCGAGTAAAGCCACGAAGTCCGCGACGATGAGAAAAAATGCATAAAACATAAACAAATTTCGTATGTTAGTTATCAAATTAGATCACTAACATCTGGAAAGTATTGTACCATTGAGACATGCAAATTCTCAGTCAGAAACGGCGATCAGACATAAGGCAAAGGCCTCTAGATTACGTTTTACTGGGAGCTTTCTTGTTTATTTTAGCCGTGCTGCCTTTTCATGCAGTTTTAACTAACTGGGCAGCTAGCAATTTTGGCGCCGAGCTACTGATTAAAGCCTGGAAAGAGTTAATACTTTTAATTAGCTTGCCATTACTGGTCATTGTTTTAGTGCGAGACAAGCCCTTAACTCGCAAACTGGTTAGTCGCGCAGTTAACAAGCTGATTATTGCCTTTGTGTTTCTGCACCTTGTTATCTACTTTTGGCAGACTCCCGATCCCGAAGCGGCCTTAGCCGGCTTTGCGTTTAACCTAAGATTCTTAGCTATGTTTTGCTTAGCACAGGTGTTAATAGAGAAGTTTAGGCCGGCCCGCCTACGCGCTACATCGCTGGCTACAGTGTTGATCTGCGCTTCGGTTGTCGCCGTATTTGGAGCGTTGCAAGTGTTTGTGCTGCCAAACGATATTCTTACTCACGTTGGCTACGGTTTTGAGCGCGGTGAGGTCAGGCCGTACATGACTATCGATGAAAACCCGGACTACGTTCGAATTAACTCGACACTTCGCGGGCCAAACCCGCTAGGAGCCTACATGGCGGCCATGCTTCTATTGGGCGCTGGATATCTTTTAGCGCGCAAGCAAAAAGTCGAGTGGTGGCACGTGGCTTTAGCTGCTGCTGGGTTTATTACGCTCTGGGCAAGTTACTCCAGAAGTGCGGCGGTTGGGCTGATTATAGGTGGATTTTTCTGTTTTACGGCCTGGGGCTTGGGGCGGGCAAGTTGGCGTCCTTGGGTGATTCGGGGCTTCATTCTTGGCATATTGTTGATGCCAGTCGCATTTTTGGCTATCAAAGACACCAGCTTTTATGATCATGTAATACTTCATAACAATCGACAGGACGGTCGGCCGAAAGATTCCAACTCGGTTCGGATTGATGCTTACACAACCAATCTAACCATCTTAAGAGACCGGCCATTTGGCCAGGGTCCGGGCACTGCCGGCACAGCCTCGTTTCATAACAAACAGCAAACCCAGATTGCTGAAAATCACTACATTCAGATTGCACAAGAAGTTGGACTATTTGGGTTGGCAGTTTTTCTAGGAATTATTTCAGTTGTTGGCTGGATGCTGTGGCAAGGTCGCAGTGACCCAGTTCAACTCGGGCTACTAGGAGGATTGATCGCTACCTCAGTTGTGAGTCTATTCTTACATGGCTGGCAAGACGAGACACTAGCTATGACTTGGTGGGCCCTGGCTGGACTCTATGTTAAGGACTCGTTCCGTGACTGATCGACCAACCAAGAAACAGCGCGAGCTTCTAACATTCATCGACAACTTTATTACTGGTCACGGCTACGGGCCTAGCTACCGCGAGATTATGTCGGGGCTAGGTTACAAATCGGTTGCTACAGTTGCGCTGCATGTCGACGGATTAATTTCCAAAGGGCAACTGCGCAAAAAAACGCGTTCGGCGCGCTCGCTTGAAGTAGTCGATTCTGCCAAGAGTGAGTTTAAAGCACCAAAAGTCAAAGACAGTGAAGAAAAATGGTTGGTTGCCCAAATCGAGCAACGCTTTAAGTCGCTTGAAACAGCGCCACAAGTTTCAAAATCGGCACTCGATGAACTGTACGTGCTAACCGGTGCGCTCAAAGTACTGGGCTTTGATTCCGCAGCCGAATCTTTTGCGGGCAGAATCTCTAAATTAAAAAAACAAGTCTCTTAAACTAACTAAATTTGCCAGACTCTAGGAGCCAAGTAAATTATTACTGCAATTGCTAAGACGGTCATGACTGATCCGAGGCGCAGGTAGTCTGTAAAGCGGTAGCCACCCGGTCCGTAAACCATGGTATTGGTCTGGTAACCAACTGGTGTTAAGAATGACAAAGAAGCCGATATGGCAACAATGATGGCGAAGGCCCGCGGGTCACTTCCGGCGGCGTTAGCTGTTGCAATAGCAATCGGGAACATAAGGGTGGCCGCGGCCGCGTTGGTGATAAGTTCGGTTAAAACAATGGTTGCTAACATCACACCGAGCAGTAAGCCAATGTTTCCAAAGGCGTCAAACCAGCCTACGATTAAGTTGGCACTATCGCTAGCCAGCCCTGAGTTCCCAACGGCTGAGGCCAGGCCAAATGCAGCACCAATCATTATCAGTAGCTCAAAGTCGATGGCTCTCATGGCTTCGTTGGTGGACATAATGTTAAATACAACCGTCATCAAGGCCCCTAATATCAGTGCGGCTTCTAGTGGGGCGCCGAGAAGGTGCATTCCGACTGTTGCAGCGGCGATAGCAGCCATAAGCAGGCCGTGGTGAGCGACGTTCTTAGGGTGTGATCCAATTTTATTAACCAGCAAAAAGTCACCACGATCAGTCCAGCGCTTTGCAAAATGATCGTCTGAAGCAAGAAGCAAACTGTCGCCGACACGCAACCGGACGCTTCCAGGCTTGGCATCTAGACGCTCGCCCGATCGATGCACAGATAAAACCGCAGCTTGGTACAGGCCTCTAAAGCCTAGCTGCCGAGGAGTCTTGCCGACTAGTGGAGATCGCTGACCAATTACGGCTTCGTAATAGGCAGTGTGTTCGTTGCTAAGCTTAAGAACGTGTTTGTGCTCGATTGGTAGTAGGTCACGGCGCTTAGTAAGATCGATGATGTCCTCGATGTTTCCGGCAAACTGCAGCACGTCACCGTTTTGAATAAGCGTACTCGGTTCGGCCGGTGAGATTACATCGCCGCTTACGCGCTCGATCGAGATCAAGAAAACACCCGATAAGTGTCTTAGCTTAGCTTCGCCAACTGTTTTGCCCGATAGCTTGTCGGTTGCCGCCATCTCAAGTACAAATTCGCGCAGTCGTTTTTCTGAGCTTTCAGAGGGGTCTTTGCGTTTTGGTAACAGTTTTGGACCCAGAAGAACAATCGCGCTAACACCTACGATCGCCACCGGTAAGCCAATTTTAGTAATTTCAAAGAAGCCAATAGGCGAGTAGCCAGATTGTTGTAATAGCCCAGAAACTACCAAGTTGGTAGAAGTTCCAATGACCGTAATTACGCCGCCAAAGATTGTGGCATAGGAAAGTGGAATAAGCAGCGAAGATGCCGAGATGTTATGGCGCTCGCCCCACCGCGACAAAGGCGATATTAACATCGCTACAATTGGCGTGTTGTTCATAAAAGCCGACAGGGCGGCTACTGGAGTCAGTAAAGTAGCCAAAGCTCGCCTGGTGTGGTCGTTTTTGCCGAGCAGCTTCTCGGCTAGCCGGTCGGTGTTAACAGTTTTTTCAACGGCCTTAGCCAGTACAAACAAAGAAGCAATGCTAAAAAGAGTTGAGTTGCTGAATCCGGCAAATGCTTCTTCGGTTGATATTATGCCAAGGATTAGCATGGAGGTTGTAGCCAGCAAAAAAACCACAGACGGAGCTAGTAGGTTTTTCACTAACAAAGCAACAACTGCTACCAAGGTTAGTACTACTACTGATAACTCCCAGCTCACTTCTGAACGATTTCGATAATAATCATGATAAGAGCCATTGCGCCCATCACACCATTTTCGTAAAGCGTCAGCTTGCTCAGAGGTAGTTTGATCAGCGAGCCTAAGCAGGCACAGCGAATTTTAGCTCCTCGACCGAGTGTTTGTTTAACGCCAATGAGTCCGATCGTAGCAAAGACAAGGGTTGCGAAGTTGCGACCGATTGGCCACAAGCCAAAAATGTAAGAAATTCCTAAGAAGAGCTCGATAAACGGATAGATCCAGCCGTACCAGTTAAAGCGCTTTGCGACTAAGTCGTATTCTCGGAGTCCGTAAGCAACGTTTTCTATGTCAAAAAACTTAGCGGTAGCAAATACTAAGAAAGTAATACCCATAAAGTATTCAATCCAGCCAGAAATCGTAAAGTGCCCAAGCGTCAAAAGCGTGGTAAGGACAACTACGCCCGAGGCAAGTAAAGCAAATTTACGATACTCCCGAGCTTCGTCAACGTGCTCAGAGTGATCTGGTTCCTCATCAAAAGGAACTTCATTAAGTTCTGGTTCCATGGACACTATTTTAGCAGTCAATTAGTAATCTAACGAATTGAAAACCCCTCCTATTTTTAGGAGGGGTCTCTCTAGCTATTTGCTAAGGTTTTTAGTTGTTCTTAGCGTCATAGGCGAGCACCACCCAAAGCGGGCCAGTGATCAAGGCGTAAAGGCCTAGTACCCAGACAAAGGCTAGTGTGCCTTCGACAGGATAGCGCCAGATTACAATACCAGCGAGCAGACCAAGAGATCCGGCTAGCGCTAGTAGTGCTTTGTGGCTGCTATCGAGCGAGCGATCAAACGCAACTACCAAGTCGATGACTCCGCGTACTATCAAGAATAGTGCCACAAAGACCACGAACGAGGCTAGGGCTAGTCCTGGACGCTGGAATAGGTAAACACCTACACCAAGCTCAAACAGACCAACTAACAGCTTGAGCCACCACATGTCGTCGCTGTCGCGAGCCATAACGCTCGACACCATGTCGAGTGTTCCACTAATCACCAAGAAAAGCGCAAAGAAAAAGCTAAGCGCAACCAAAGTGATTGCCGGCTGTGTAATTGCTACCAATCCAAATAGGATGCCAACAATACCTTTAATTAATAGTAGCCACCAATTCTGACTGTCTACAAGTACAGCAGATTTTGCCATGGATTCCCCTCCATTTATTGATACTCTTAGTAAACCACTTTAGTGACAGAATCACAAGTTATAGGGAGAAGTGTTCTTCCATGGTTTGGCCGCTACTGTAAAGCAGGTCAGAAAGGTCTTTACCGACGTAGCGCAGGTGCCAAGGCTCGTAGTTATAGCCAGTAATTTTAGCCTTGTCCTCTAGGTAGCGGACAATAAATCCAAAGTCATGAGCGTTGCTGGCGACCCACTTACCGGCAGGAAGATCGCCAAAACAGGTTTCTAAAAAACACTTCCAGTCAGCCGGAGCTACGTCAACCGCCCAGCCAGTTTGATGCTCACTGGTGCCAGGTTTAGCGCTGACTTTGTTTGCCTCTTTAGCGCCGAGAGTCGTTACGTACGCCTGGTAGGTAGCGGATTGGGTCTTATATGACCTATAAGCGCTGCCAACCATTAGCTCATGCCCATCCCCAGATGCAGCTTCAAATAGATCTTCTAGGGCCGATGCTGCCTCTGAGCGAAGCTGCATGTTCGGGTTACTGGCGGGGTGGCGCAGCTTAACTTCTGGCGCTTGCAAATCAGAAGGGGAGTAGGACTTACTTATTGGCCGGTTCTTATTAACTACCACCCACATACTCTCTGGGTCAGAAATCGAGAACTGCGGCTCGGTGGGGCCTATCGCTTGTCTTTTGTCTAACCAATGATTGGCTCCGACCAAAATAAGTATCGCTAAAGCTGCCAATAAAAGTTTACTCATTGCATTGATAGTATACTGTCGAGGTGGACTTAAACATAAGAACCATCTGGAAATCTTTACTCTTGCCGCTAGTTTTTATAAGCCTTGGCTTTGTGGCTGTAGCTCTGTTGCCGAGGCATTTTGTTGGCAACAATGAAAATTCGCCGAGTAGCTCCGATATAAAAAGCGGAGTAATTGTTCCCGCCGAGCAAGAATCGGTTCCGGAGCGCATTGTTATTGAAGGCTCAAAGCAGCAGCAAATTTTTACTTCGCCAACCTTTGAAACCGACTTCGATTTTAACGCGGTTGCCCCAGAGTGGACTCAGCAATATACGCCCACTGAAGGACTCGCTGAAGTAGCTTTTAGGGTGTCTTCTGATAACAAAAACTGGTCAGACTGGCTAGAAGTTCACGCAGTGACAGAGCAAAGGGACGCGCTGTTAAACGGCAGCGAACAGGCTCGAGTTTTTGCCGAGGTGCCCTTTATTGTTGCCGGCAAGTATATTCAGTACAAAGTTGAACTAAATCGATCTAAAAAACTAAAACAAACCCCAGTCGTTAGTGACATTAGGCTTAATTATTTAGATTCGTTAGAGAAACCGGAGTCGGTTTCTCTAATAGAGCAGATTTTACCAAGTGCTAGTGCCAAGCTGCAAGGCAAAGGGGTAATAAGTCGAGCGCAGTGGGGAAGCCCCGATCCGTATGGCGACAAGTTTAAGGGCAATAAGTCTAAGTTTTGGTCGCCACTTTACCACGACACCAAGCAGGTTTTTATTCATCACACCGTCAACTCAAATATTCAGGCAAATCCTAAACAGGTTGTGCGAGCGATCTGGCACTATCACGCCATCACACGAGGGTATGGTGACATCGGGTATAACTATCTGGTTGATAGCAGTGGCCTAGTTTACGAAGGACGCTTTGGCGGCGAAAACGTGCGCGCCGGGCATACACTTCATTACAACTCCGGGTCAATCGGAGTGGCTTTGCTTGGGTGCTTTGATAATTCATCGACTTGTAGCTACTTTAACGGAGGTGGAGTTGGCGGACCGACGCCGGCTGCTCTAAGCGGCTTAACAGATTTACTAGCCTGGAAGCTTAAATCGAATAAGATGAGTCCGCGCGGTAAACATCGATTCTGCGGAGACCACGGTTGCTTGCGACTAAATCGCATTGCTGGTCATCGCCATGCATACGGGACAAGCTGCCCAGGGAGCTTACTGGTTAATCGCCTTGGGCTTATTCGAGATCAGGTGGCACGCAAAATTAAAAATCGTAACTTTCCTTATGCGGCTGAGCGGTTAAGTCACGGAGCATTATTTTTGGGTGGATCAAGCGAGACCAAAGACTTTACGCTGAAGTTTAGAAACACCGGCACACGTAATTGGTACCGCCGACCTGGCGGGGGGCGAGCCACCTTAGTAACTACTTATCCAGACGGGCGCAGTAGCCGATTTATTAATTCTGAATGGATTGGACCAAGGCGACCAGCAGCTCTTAACCAAGCCGTAGTTCGACCGGGTGAGATCGGCACCTTCACCCTCTCGATAAAGCGCGCTCGCTTGCTGCGCGGTGACTTTCTTGAGGGCTTTAAGATTCATATTCAAGACCGGGGTCCGATAGCTAATACTTACGTGTATAAGGTTTCGGCGCTGCCGTACTCTCAGCTTTACTCTTGGGATGTAAACAGCCTGAGTGTTTACACAGATGAGACTAAAACCTCGCCCGTAAACACCGATGAACTAGTTCAAGGGGTGCCGTATTTTGTTAGCGCTTCACTTCGTAATAACGGCTGGGCTAGCTGGCTAAGACAAACAAAGCTAAATCATGTACTACTCGCGACCACCGATCCTAAAAACCGTATCAGCAACCTTTGTCACGATAGCTGGATCAGCTGTAACCGAGTATCTGGGTTTACCGGCGACATTTCATCTGGATCTACTACGGCTTTGGAGTTTTGGATTCAGCCACAAGAATCCGGGGAATTCTCGGAGACCTTTACGCTGCTTGCAACTGGCGTTTACTGGCTGCCCGAAGCCGAATTTACGCTAAACGGCGAAGTTGGACCACCTCCCTAATCACAGTTTTAGCTAGAACTTAACGCTTAGCTCAGCTTGATCGCTGTGTTTTGGCATACCCGAAGGGTTACTCTTTTCAATAAATAAGATGCCAGTTTGTGTGGTTGGCTGCTTGAATTTTAAGTTAGCACTGAACTTGACCATGTCGCTGGTCATCCAGTCGCCCTCTAGGGCAGCTGGAGCTCGCCCTAAAATTTTGCCGTTGGCATCTTTTAATACAATCGGGAAGCTAGCCTCAAAAGACCACGAACCCGGTACTTTGCCAGTTATTTTAAGTGGACTCGTTACGACTGCTGAGCTAAGCGGTGCGGTAACAATTATCTCTACGCCTTTAGAAGAGGTTAGAGTCAAAGGACTTGGTTCTTCAGCAGGAGGTGATATGGGCTCATCAATTTCTTCAACAAAGTGTTGACCTTCCGGCGTGTAGCACTGGCGAGGATAGCTCTCAGCTACGGGGTAGCCCGCGTTCACGCAGTCTTCAAAGCTATTTATGGTTGAATCTTCGGGTGTTTCTGGGTCGGGGCGACTAATGGCCAGCCAAATTGTCGCACCAACCACTGCAAACATTGCAATTACAATTAATAGTTCGACAAGTCCGTAGCCGTGATTATTAAGCTTTTTCATAACTAAATAGTAAGCCCACAGTCGATTGTAAGCAATGCCTACAGTTTGCGGCTATCGTAGCCCCAATGGAGCAGAGCTTGGCGCTGAACTCTTCGACAGCTGAGGTCGCCGGCCGTACAGTTGCGTTGTAACTGAGCGACGTGTCGCCGCATTGCTTTCCAGCGAGCAATTTGGCGCGCATCCTCATCCTTTAATCTTCGACCTTGAGCGTAGCGACAGTACCATTGAAACCAGCCTTTTGGGTCGATTGGATTAATCCAGCCCTTGGCTTGCCAAACTTGTAGTGGCTGGCTGGCTTTAACTTGAAAGAAGTTCAAGTCTTTGTCGTAACCGTGATCGCTTAACTTAGCCTTAGCAAGCCAGCTGCTGGGTATTTCTGTGTAGTCATTCTCAAAATAATTTCCGCCAAAAACGCCCAGTTCTAGCATCTGTTTTGGGGTTAAGTCAGGCTTGAATTCCGTTTCCATAAACTAAGCATAACAAAAAGGCTCCCGAGGGAGCCTTTTACTAAGCGACAAAAAGCCTAAGCTTTGTTGTCCGTATCATCCTTGCTCGACTTCTTGTGGTCGTCATCGTCGTTTAGACCTTTGCGCAATTCACGCGCAGACTCGCCCAGGCTTTTTGAAAGCTTTGGCAAACGATTTGCTCCGAACAAAAGAAGCAAGATCAGTAAGATGACTAATAGTTCTGGAACACCTAAACCAAACATTTTATACTCCCTTTACTCATTAGATGATAACTAAAAACATCGATGCTAGCAACTAAAGTAAGCTTGCACTAAGCATTACAGAGCCAGCAATCGAGCAATACTAGAAGTTCCGCTTTTTTACTCCGCCGTAAACGCTGGCTCCGTAGCCTGCGTCCTGCGCGATCTGCTTAGGCTTAGAATTGCCGAGTGTTTTAAGAAAGCCAGCTAGTCCGATCAATGATAATAGCGTTGCGCCGGCATACTGCAAAAACTCGCGCCGTGATAATTCTTCTTTTAAAATCTTTTCTAGCATGTTTGTTCCCTATCTGTTACCAAGATTATATAACATCGAAGCATAACCGTAAATACTAAATTCCCATTGCTAGTGGCTGAGAACGTCGCAGCTCTTTATATTCTCGTCTCTTTGCAGATTTGTTATTTTGCCAAACCACGCCGATCGAAGTCTGATATAACGCCACAATTGGAGCGGCCATGAGAGCCTGGTTAATTGGATCGGGTGTGGGTGTAATAATGGCTGCGGCTATAAAGCTTCCGAGTATTACCACTCGTTGTTTCTCCATGAGCTTAGATGGGGTTAGGGGAGTGACCTTATTAATGAAGAAGATTATTAGTGGCATCTGAAACAGTGCAGCAAAGCCAGCCACATAAATCATTACAAAGTTAAAGTATTCGTTGGCGGTAATAAGAGAGGTAACCGGTCCGGTTGAGAAGTTGTTTAAAAAGTGGAGAGCTGCTGGCAGGCTAACAAAGTAGGCGAATGACGCACCAAGTATGGCCAGGATGCTAGAAGTAATTAAGATTTGGCTGGTTCTATACTTAACGCTGTTGGGAATCGCCGGAGCAACGTACTTGAGTAGATTGTAAACCAAGAACGGTAGAGCCAGCATAAACCCAAAGAAGATACAGGTCTTAATCAAGAACTCAAAACCACCAGCCGGACTGGTGTAGTAGAGCTGCTGCCCAAGGGGCTTGATCAAAATCTCTAGAATCTGATCGTGGTACACGTAGCCAAGCGTTCCGCCTAAAAACAGAGCTATCAAAGACTTAAGGAGACGTCCCCGCAATTCCTGTAAGTGGTCGGCCACAGTCATTTTATGGTCATGTCTTGGCTGATTGCGCTTTTTTATTGCCTTTGGAGTGATAGGGGTGGGGTCAGGTTGCCTTATGGTCGTTTTTGTAACGGTGTGATTTATCGGCACAGGCTTAATAGTGTCCACTCGCCGTCGACGCGGGGGAGAAATGTCGTGAATGACTCGTCTTGGTGTCTGATTCGTCATGTTTATTTAACTCTCACTTGATGCAACATCACTTAAAGTATACACCTCTAGCATAAACGTTATGGAGATTAAGGTAAATGCTTAAGATTAAGAACCAAATGTTGCATCTGGGTTTGTAAACGGCTTAGCACAGTAGCGCACTGATGCCTCTAGGGTTTGCCCAGCGGTAAACGCACCTGTTGCTGGTGACCCTGATTCAATTTCTGGGTATATCTTATCTAGTGTTGATACGTTTCTGTCCTGGAACCAAAGTTTGGTAGTCTGACCGGCGTTTTTAACCCAGTGCCCCACAACCCATTGTCCCACAAAATCGTACCCTGTCTGCCAGAGCGCATGGGCAGAGGTAGTAGTTGGTGCGTCATGCGAAGCGCCGGCATTTAAGCCAACATTAAAATCGATCTCTTCGTCCCACCGAGCTCGCTCAGTTGTATCTTGGGTTGGCCAACTAGACGCAAGATTATCGCGACGGAAATGCTCCCACGTTGCCATGCCTAGGTACCCAGTTATGAACGTGCCAGCTCGAAGCCACTCGATATAAATATCAAGGTCGAGGCCAGCCGAGTTAAGCGTATAAGTCGCAATGAAGTCAGCTAGTGGGCTGGCATCAAACGAGTGGTGTAGTTGGTTTGACTTTACGACGACCAATTCTGTGCCCATAATAATCTCCCCATCGCTAGGGGTGACAGGAGAGCCATCCATGGTAAAGCTTATGGATACTTCATTTTCGTATCCATGAGATTTACCACCCAAATAGCCAGTGTTCGAACCGCCAGACGGATAGGCAGTGATCGCCACTTCGGCCGAAGAAGTCTCGTTCATTAACCAGTGAATGAGTTTCGTCCGCACATTTACTGTGTCTTCTAGGTCTTCGTCACCCGTTCCCCACCATATTGTATCGCCCGTGCTACCCACGAACGAAAGTCTATCGTTTGTAGCAAGAACATTGGCGTATCCAGTATTTGTAATTCTTACGGTGTGCGACGTATCAGTTAAACCACGGGCCATCATGGTTTGTATGGCTGCAGACGACGATCGGTAGGTATCAATAATACGGTCGGTTGGGTTCAACGTCCCACCATTAGCAACTAGTGCAGTTGAGGCCAGTTTACCTAAATCAACCCACGCTTGAGCCGTGGGTAACGTGTTGGCTGCTGTATTATCACCATCGATAGTTACAAGATGGATGCCCCCAGCCCAGACATATTAAAAGTAAAAGCTAAAGATTGGCCAGTGCCAGTGAATTCTAGATACGAATCTGTCGTAGTGCAAGTCGCTGTGGTTGCAGCAGAACCTGACCAGGTGCCAGTAAGGGTGATGCCTGAGCCACCTACTGTTGCAGACGCAAGTACAAGGTCACAGGCGGCAATGGTTCGAGCGGTGTAGCCGGTAAGTGTGAATTGTTCTAGCTTCCAGCGAATCCACTCTCCACCACCATGATCCTGCCACATGTAATAATCATTGCCAGTGCGACTGATGGCTGCCCTTCCTGCCCCCTCCATCTCTGAGACCGGAAATGGCGTAAAGGGTACGATCGGTGTTTGAGCCGCCGCGAAACCAATCTTCATTGTGCTCATAGTTCTACCCGCAATAAGCTTATTAGTTTATTCATATGTCCCATATCTTGTTCGTTATCCCTAGGATCCGAACGTTGCATCAGGGTTTGTAAAAGGTGCCAGACACCACTTAATTGTTGCTTCCCAGACAGTGTTGTCATAGACGGGGCCTGCATATCCAACCTCTGGGTAAGCACGGTCAATACTGATCGTCCCATCCGAAGGATCCTGAAAAAAGACATTATCGAGTGGTCCAGCAACGACCTGATGGCCCATGGCCCAAGAAGAGGCCCAGTCATCACTTGAAGACCAAAAAACGAGCTCTGAATTTACGGTTGGTGCATCGTATGTGCTGTTATTGTCCAGACTAGCAGTTATTGGGGCGTTGTCATCATAACGGAAGTACTCGTCAAAATGTCCATGATGAGATGGCCAGTTGAACATGTCTCTTCGCATGTGTTGACTTGAAAATTTACCAATGTAGGCCTGTACAAATGAAGCAGTTTGCACACCTGACCCCAAGACCTCAGGGTCACCGTTGGCCGAAAAGTCCACGGTTATGTCTGCTATAAGACCTTCAGCGTTTAGCGCGTAATGACAGTAACCATCATACAAATAGTCGGGGTCGACTATGTCTGGGTGGTGAATTGCATTATGTTTATACACGCCTACAGAGCCGGTGCTGGCTATGATGTCGCCATCAGCCATCACCACATCTACCCCGTCAACCTGTGGGCTAAAAGAAACTTCCTCTTCGTATCCGTGCGCCGATCCAGACACGTAACCTATGTCTGTACCACCCACCGGCGTAACGCGGGTTGGGTACTCAAGTGTTGAACCATTCTGAACCATCCACCGCACAAGGCTAATTACTGCTGCCGGGTCGGTAATGTCGGTATTACTATTCCCCCAGCGCACAAGATCTGTTGCCGCCGTTACGTAAGAGAAGATGTTACTGCTTGAGGTAGAGTTTTGGTACCCAGTGACAGTTAGGCGCGCAGTATGACTACCGGGTCCTAGTTGGCGTGCAACTTGTGTGAACAGGTTGTTAATGGCACCCGACCTGTAGGTATCTAGTATTCGGTCAGTTGGGTTTAGTGTGCCACCGTTTGCAACTAGAGCTGTATTAACAAGCTTGCCGGCGTCGACCCACTGCTGAGCTGTTTGTAGTAGATTTGCTGCTGAGGTCTCGCCGTCTATTTCAACCTTCACGATACCGCCATTGGCGTAAAAACGTGGAGCGACACCCAGCGCACCACCTTCACCGGTAAACTCGATGTAGTCTCCTGGAGTTGAGCTGAACGTGGTTGCACCTACAGTCCAACCGGACCCAACTCTCGTAACCGTTGAGGCGGCTTCTGGTATGGATACAAACATCAAATCTTGAGCGTCAAGGGCACGAAATGTATACGTTGAGGAGACTTGGTTGAATGAAAAACGTCCCCACTCGCCATCACCGTGAGATTGGAACAGGTGGTAGCTTGTGCCTGATCGTTGTATTGCGACTTGTCCGTCACCCTCCAAGGCACTGAGCAGTGAAGTTTCTTGCGCCTGCGCAGCAAAAAAGCCAATACGAGGGCTCATGCAGTAAGGGCTCCGATTGCCACCCATTCATTTGTGGCGCGCTTGTAAAGCGTTGCGCCCGAATATCGAGCAGAGACAGCCAGGTTACCAGACTCAGAGTTTACAGTGACGCCAGTGCCTCCAACAATCGTAGTTTGGCCTACGCCGTACTGTACGATGTCAATTCGGGTACCAATCGGGAATGCAACGTCAGTATTTGGCGGTACTTCTACAGTATTTGGGTCGGCGTGGTTCATCTCGACCGTTTTCCCTTGATCGGCCAGCGCCAAGGTGTAGTCGGTTGTGGCTTGGGTATTGATTACCGCTGGACCACCAGCTGCCAGCCAGCCAGTATTGCCGGTGCCAACCGTTTTTACGTAGAAGATGCCGTTAGTGGTATCTTTGTAGGTTGCGCCTACTGGAGCAGTCACGCTACCTTCCGGGGATCCAGCACCTTGCCGCAACAGGTTTGTCACAATATTTCCCAGAACTGAACCGCTGTTGCGAATAGTTAGTTCCCCGACCCCACCGCGCGTAATGAAGGTGTCCATGCCGCTAGCCCCACCAGCTCCAAGGGCAATAACAGGGCTATTTATGCCAAGCAATGCGTTAGATAATGTGGAGTTGGCAATGAGGACTTGTGACTGCGCGTCGGTTGAAGCAGCATGCAGCGAGAGCACCGGATATCCAAATAGGTTGGAAATCTGCAAACGTCCATTGGTGGTTAGGTTTAAATCAAGCGTACCGGTCAGTGTCCCCACAAAACTCGCTCCACCAAGGGTGTTGAGCAGCATCAGTGTGCCTAAGGGGTTGGCGGTATAGGCCATCAGGAACTGGATAGCCATAAATGTCACTGTTGGTGTGTTAGGATGCACCCCATCGTAAGATAGGTCATAAGGGTCGTTGGTGCTGGCTACGCTGCCGAAGCTGCCTCGAGCGTCAACAACTGCGCAGCCCAGCGAGCGAGCACTGCTTCGTACGGCCAGTGCTTTAGCCGCTGGATTATTGCCACCGCCACCTATCCAAGGCACCCAAACACTAATTGACCCTACGCCAATAGTGTTAAGGCTGCCAACTAATGAAGTTAGTGCTGCAGCATAACTGGCCACGGACTGGTTATAGCCAGCTTGAACTATAACGTGCGGATCACGGCCAGTGTAGGCGGCTAGCTTTTCTATGAAGTCTAAGCCGCGGGCGGGGTTGTCGTTGAAGGTATCGAGCGTGTAGCCAGTGTGAGCACAACGCCACACCCGGACGCCCTTAGTGGCATTGCCTACTGTCGGCAATACACCTTCAAGGATGGTATTGCCGGTTGAGCCAATCCAAACGTCGTGGCTGGCGTAAGTAGTAAGATCCACGAAGGTTATGTTGCTGGCCCCATTGCCAGTTGAAGTATCGATGGTAGCGACAACAGAGCCACCGGCGCCGCCATCTCTGACCGTGAGAGTTCCAGTCCCTTCGCTCCACAGCACAAATACACCATCACAGATGGCGGTGTTTGAGGCAGATTGCCCGTTGGTCATAGAACCCGAGTAACCAGCAAAACCAGTCGCAGTCGTAGTGCCGCCTAGCGAGGTCATACGATTACCGCCAAGCTCTAAGGAGGTGGCGTTGTGCTTGTAGCCCACGACAGGGTTGGTGGTCAATGTGAGGTCGGTGTTGTGAAGCGCAGCTAGTTGTTTATAGAACATTAGCGACCAGCCGAATTCCGAAATAGAATCGCCCAAGATGACGATGTCAACGGGCTCAGTCTCAACATTGGCTAAATCAGTAAACCAACCAGCAAGATCAGGGTCACGCATTAGCACGCCGCCAGCCTCAGGAACCGTCTGTGCCTCTAGAGCGGTTATGTCATCGCCGATTCCAGACAGTGTTGAGTCAACATACGCCTTAGTGCTTTGCTGCGTCGGTACCATGGTCGCTGAATCTGAGACCATGTCATCCTCATCAACCACAAAGTCCATATCAGCCGTTGAGGTGTCAGTCTCAAGTACTGCGCCTGCGCTTGCTACTGCGGCGCTAAAGTCGGTGACGTTCGCAGCTGTATGGGTGTGGCCGGTGTCGCTTTTTCCGTCTAGTGCAGTTTGAGTTGCGCTAGAAACTGGCTTGTCGGCGTCGGCAGTGTTGTCAACATTGCCAAGCCCAACATCGCCAGCAGTCAAAGACAGGTCAGTCTTAACTTGGGCTGGGGTTCGGTTTGTCCAGGCACCGGCTTTGCGTTGCAAGATATCATCGTTGCTAGGAGACAGACCAGAGATTGCAGTTAAATCAGCGTCGCTGTCCTGCTTACCAGACAAGTCTGTAGTCAAATCTGCAATCTTGCTTTGCTCGATGGCCGCTCCGCCTGAGATGTCGGCATTAACAATGGTTCCGTTAGCAATCTTGGCACTTGTTATGGCGCTGTTAGCAACTGTTGGGCTATCTGAAGTCCCGCTCAGATCCCCTGTAAGTCGCAACACACCCTTGGTTCCGGCATCAGCATCCGGCACACCACCACTATTGAGCTTGGTTTGAACCGCATCAGCTAAGTGAGACTCCGGAATACCGGCAGCTGGCCGCACATACTTATCTGCAATTACTCCGGTGTTCTTTAGTGAACCGTTGTTATTGTGGGCAACCTTCAAGAAGGTATTGAGAATATCCCCCCAATTACCGTCATCTCCTCCAGGCTTTGGTAGTCTTGCCATCTAGATCAACCCTTGTATCTGTTTCTCAAGAGCACTCCGCTCCATAACACTTATGATTGATAGTATCGCAGAGTTTGTAACGGTAGTAAATAGATTCATCGAACTTATTTGGGGATTATTAATCCTTCTCTAAGCTAACTTGGGCTATTCTTTGCGGCATAAAGCTAAGGAGGAGAAGATGAAAAAACTAACCAGTAAAATCGCTGTCCTGTCACTTTTTGGGATTCTTGGCGGTGTTGTAGCATTTGCTTTTGCTAAGCCAGTTATCGCGGCTGAGCCCGGGCAAGTTTTAATAACGGAATTCATGGCAGATCCAAGCCAAGTAACCGACAGCCGCGGAGAGTGGGTAGAGATTAAGAACATATCTCACGAAGAGATTGATTTAACTGGTTGGGATATCGATGGCAGCACTATCAGCGGCAACTTAGTAATGCCGAGCCAATCAAGTGCCGTGATATGTCGCAACCTTGATACGGCTCAAAACGGGGGAGTTGTTTGCAACGCTAGTAGTGGGTTCTCACTTACAAATAGCGGCGACACCATTAACCTTAGAGATCAAAACAATCAGGTAGTCGATACAGTGATTTACTCCTCAGAGCAAGTCAGCGCTGGGCACAGCACTGAGCTCAAAGACTCCGATTTAGTAGTTAATCAGACACACCAGTACGGAGATGGGGATTTCGGTACGCCTGCCAACAACCCATTCGGGGGAGTGTTGGTGCATAGTGTGCTAGAAAAGAACGGCAATAAGCATCCTGATTTGCTCGGCGGTGAACAGTATTCCTCTGACTGGCAGGTCAACTTATATAAAGTTACGGATAGTGGCTGGGAGTATCGTAATAATACAACCACAACAGGCATGAACTGGCCTAATTCCGCTGGATTTGCAACTAGCCCGGGGGAGTACGCAGCGTGTTTAGTTGTACCAGATAATCACTACGAAACTTTTGCTAAACAAGTTAGTGGTTGGTTCTCGTACAGCAACACAGAAACCGAAAATCTTAGTGATGCTGAAATAATCAATGACCCTCTATGCAGCTTAGTAACGGTTGAAGCAGACCAAATTAGTCAGCACATCTTTGGAGCACGCAAAAAATTTGCAGAAAATTCGATACTTCGGATTCATGTACTCAATGATTTAAATGGTAATGGGCAAGTTGACTATGGACAGGAAGGCGAACTATTGGCCGGCTGGGAGGTGCGTTTGTACAAGCTGCAAGACTGGCAGAATGGACTGTCTTTAGATCCACAAAGTGCGACTGTCACAACAGGGCTGTCTTACGGCGATTCAGCCAGCTTTACGCTTGATGATTCAACGCCAAATTGGATAGTTTGCTTAGAGCAGCAGTTAGGATTCAGTCAAACGTTTGAACGAATCATTACTTCATATGTAAGCACCAAGGACGCAGGGACCCAGAATTTAAGCAATACTAGCGATGAAGGAGAAAAGTGCATAGAAGTAAGTATAAAGAACGGAGAGCTCCAGTCGTTACTGTTTGGAGTAAGTGCAGGATAGTTGAGGTGCCCCATTAATCAACTTGTAGTATCATAACGGTAAATGCTAAAGCTACTGTCTAAACTACAGATTCTACTTTTGGTCTTTGTTGCTGCCATCGTTCTCAGCACCAGTCCTACAGTTGCTACTCCTTACGGTTGCGGTGAGTACGGGGAAGGGGATTTTAACGAAGACCCTGCTTGCATCGAAGGAACTGATGGTACCGGCGGAACAGGTGGAACTGGCGGCGGAGAAGGTGACCCAGACGGCCCAGTTGACAATGATCCAGACGACGACCGTGATCCTGACACTGAACCTGGTGATGATGACGAAGAAGAGCCCGATCCACTCCTACCAGAAGAGAGCGGCTCGGACGACGATGATCAAAGCGAGTCCGAAGCCGGAGCGCTAGAGAGCTTCTTGAAAGACTGGGGAGTAAAGGCTCTGTTTGGCATCATTTTCTTGGCCGGTCTTTGGTTCTTCATCATCTTGCTTAGACGCAGACGAGACGAGCCAGAAGACGAACCGCCAACCTACTTTCCGCAAGGTTAACCTCGAACTTTAAGTGGATACTCTACGGAAGAGTTTTCTTAGCCCTCGCACAAACAGATTTCTAAGACCCTCGATAGTTATGTAGTAGTAAGGGAAGGCGGTAATGACTAGTAAGGTGCTGGCGGCCAACCCAAAGATAATGGTAAAGGCCAGTCCTTCCCAGAACGGATCACTAAGCGCTAGCGGCAACAAGCCAAAGATGGTGGTTAGTGATGTAACAAGCAATGGCCGGAGTCTTTCATGCAGGGCATGTCCCATGGCATCGGCGGGAGTCATGCCGGCGCGCCGCTTTTGGTTCGCGACATCTACAAGCAAGATTGTGTTGTTAACTACAATTCCAACCAAACCGGTCATACCAATCATGATAAAGAACGAAAAGCTTTGATCGGTTAGATACAACCCCGGAAATACCCCCGGTATGCTAAACGGAATAGCTAGCAGTATCAAAAGCGGCTGAATGATTGATTTAAACTGCGTGACCAGCAACACAAAAATAATCAAAATTGCAGCTAAGAAGGCGATGCCTGCCGATGCAAAACTCTCTTGGTTTTCGGTTTCCTGACCAGAGTCTGTAGTAATGGCATCGACCGATAGACCAAGGGCGTTTAGGCGTTCTTCGGTGAACTCATCTTCAATTAAAGTTTGGGCTTGGGCAACGTAACCGCTGACGTTAGATTGCTCAGCAAATTTAGCACTTACCTCAACGTAGCGTTTGCCGTCAACCCTAGTGATTAGGACTGGCGGGGCGACCTTTACTTCGCTAATAGTTGTAGCTGAGCTACCCGCCGGATCTACTGTTCGATCGTCTAAGAAGTTAACAACTGCTTGTGCTCCGGCTTGCAAAGTTTTGATGTCCTCACTAAATACTTGAACTTTAAACGGAAACTCAGCAGCTGGCGGCCCGGCACTAATTGGTGATAGTTGCACACTGGCGCCCTCAATTTTGTTAATAGCAACTTCAGCTTTATCAATTAGCTCAAGGTAGGTTAGATCTCGTTCTTCAAAAGGGGTTAGGTCGATGTAAGCAAAAGCCGGCTGCGCGTCACCAGAAAAGTAGCTGGTTCTGGTTATGTAGCTGCCAATAGATTCATCGAGGGCGTCGTTAACTTGATCGGTTATAGCCTCGGCTTGATTAATCGTTAGTCCCGGCGCAAAGCTAATCTGAGTTTGAATTGTGCTTCCGTCTTTAGCGGGGGGAAAGATGTCGAAGCCAATTTTTGCTCCAAAGCTTGAGCCCCAAATTATTAAACCAAGACTGACAATAATTACTGCTGCTGCTAACGGTCGGCCAACTTTAGGCTTTTTACTTACCAGTTCAAGCCGGCTTTCTAAGAAGCCGCCAACCGACTCCTCGACCTTAGCTGGAATGCGAAAGAGTGTTGTTAGGGCTGTGTTTTTTGATTTGGAGGCTTTTTTGCTAAATAAAAGACTAGACGCTAAGACTGGCATCAGGGTCAAGGAAACCAGCAAGGAAATTATCAGAGCAACAATTACTGTTATCGGGAAGATTCTAATAAAGTCCCCAAGAATTCCAGTGATAAAGGCCATCGGCGCAAATACTAAAACGGTTGTGGCGGTTCCGATTGTCGAGGCGCGGCCGATGTTGGTTAGGGCTTCGCCGATTACTTTAAGTCGATCTTTGTATTTGCGTTTGCGAGCATCGATAGCTTCTAGAACTACCGTCGCGTCATCTACGAAGAGTCCAACAATCAAAACCAGTGCAAATAACGAGATGGTATTAAGCGAGTAGCCAATCAGGTGCAACACCAAGAAAGTTATAGACAGGGTAATAATCATAAAGGCTGCAGTCAGCAAGCCAACTCGCCAGGTTACTAGAACCAAAGCCAGAATTGTGACAATCGTTAGGCCGGCCAGCAAATTGTTTTGCAGTGAACCAATTTGGTCGCGGATACTTACAGCAAAATCCGCGGAGGCGGTTGCCTCAAAGTCAGAAAACTCGTCCTGGGCGAGAACTTCTTGCATTTTGTCTTTTACGGCATCAGACAAAGCTAGGTCGTCAATGTTACCCTCGCGTGATATTCCAATGACAATCGATGGGTAAAAAGCTAACTCGTCTTCGGTGACTACACCGATTCGGTTAAAACCAACTTGAGCTTGATTGTTAGTTCCCGGAACATCGGCTAAAAGTTCTGTAACTTCAGCACTAGAAATTGCTGGCGATTCTTCAAGTAGAGCTGCAAATTTTTGCGCGTTGGTCTGCAAAGTAGATAGCTCGGTAGGCGCAGGCGCGTAAAAGGTTACTAAGATATCGTTAACACCGTCTACTTTGCTGGCAGCGACTGATTGAAAATCGATACTAGCACCATCTGGTAGCTCAAGTTCTTGCTCGAGTCTTTCCTTAACTAATTGAGTTCCGGATTCAGATGACTGATCGGTATCAAACTCAACAAAGGCATTAAAAAAGTTATCACCGGCGGTGGTGGTGACACCCGTAATACCATCGATGTAATTGTCGCCCTCACGTAGGGCTCGGTCTAGAGGCTGAAGAATCTGCTTGTCGACTTGGTTAGGATCGTCTGCAAAGTAACGGCCACTAACAACCGAAACCGGGACGTCAATGGGAGGAAAGCCCTCTCGTTTTAAGAAAGTGGTGTAGCTTGCTATGCCCAAAATAACCAGCAGGACGTAAATTAAAACGGTGGGCTTGCGGTGACCTACAAAAAAGAGCGCTAGGCGACCAAAACGATTAAAGTTCTTTTTCATTATTGGAATTGTAGCACTGATAACTTCTTTAGATCTACTCTAATGTTTGGCCTGCAAATTCTGGCAACTTGGTAAGTTCGTCGACGGAACTGACTTTGGACAGTATCTCTTTTGGCAAGTATCTACTAGCGGGATCATCAGCTAGCGCAATGGTTTCGGCTAGAGTTTTTAAGTGCGTAGTTATTTTTTCGCCCGAGTCTGGGGTTGGCTCAATTTGCGTCTCAAAATCAGTTGCTAAAAACACGTAAACGAAAGATTCAATCTTAGTAAAAGGTTGAGCTGCCTCTAGAAGTCGCCAAGTTTTAAAAGACATTCCGGTTTCTTCGAGTAGCTCGCGTTTAGCGGCATCAAGTTCGGTTTCGGACTCAACATCGTGGCGTCCGCCAGGAATGTCGAAAAAATGACCTAGCCGAGGCTGTTCTTGCTCCAGGATTACTAGCTTGTCGTCTTTGACTGCGATGACTTTAACAGTGTCGGGGCGCTTGAGCATTTCAAAAACCTCTCGGCTGCCGTCAAACATGGCTTGATCCCACTGGTAAACTTCATAAATTATGCCCTTAAAAACTCGCTTTGCTTCTGGCGGCAAAAGTTTAGCGTCGGGCGGGAGGACTTGTCGCATTTAGGTCTCCTTTTCTTGATCCGAACTTAGGCTACTTGATATACCTTTGTAACAATTTTGGCAAAGATGGTTCTTTTTTACTTGATTTTCTTTGTTTGGCGGACCGAGCAAGATTCCTCCGAACTCAGTTAGTTCCTGGTTGCATCGGTCACATTTTGGTTTAATCGCCATAATAATAGTTTAACTCAGTAGTGATCCGGATGCTCTAAATGTATTAAAGCCATCGCAACTGCAAGTTCGTTGGTTTGCGTACGGTTGTACTTTCCGTCGGTAAAGATGTCGATGGTGCCGTTAGCTGTTCCAAGCTTTGGGTGATCGGTAAGACCGGCTTCACGAATAGCCTGGCTACCGTCGCGGCCACTTAAGATTAGCTTTAAAACCTCTTTTGGCCACTCAAAACTTGGACCTAGCCCAAGATGGATGGTTTTACCATCATAAATTGCACAAGCAATTACTTCCATATAGCCGCTTTTACTGTGAGGCACCTGGCCTAAACCGCCTTCAATGCCAACGCTTAAGTCGCAGTCCTTGTAGGCTTGTTTGGCTCTATCGATCGCCCCCTCAATAGTGCTCTCAAGAGTTTTGGGGTGACCGAACTCCTCAATATCTACGTCTACTCCCTGAACTTCTGCGCTCGAAAACTTTTCGCTGCGGCCAAAAATGTTTTTAACAGCATTAATCTTAGTTTGGTTGTGTGAGCCGACGTTAACTTTCATGGTCTAATTCTAGCAACCGCTATTGATTTTTAATAAATATCATTTCACTCCTTGGACAAATAGCGGGAATTATTGTATTGATTATTTATGCTACATCTGTTAGAGTATTGCCGATATGAAAGGTAAGCGTAATCCACAAATTGGTGTCCTTGGCTCAGTTGTTGACCTAGATTTTGCGAAAGAACTAGAACAAGCTGCCAAGGAAGTTGGAGCCGAGCTCGCTAAAGCTGGGGCTACTGTTATGTTTGGGGCTGAAAAGGACTTCGATTCCCTCTCAACTATGGCCGCCCGGGGTGCGCGAGAGGCTGGCGGAATGACAGTTGGCGTTACCTATGGAAAAGGTCTAGAGATTTTTGACCAAGCAGACGTTGTAATTGCAACTGGCTTAGAGCGTGGAGGTGGTCGTGAGTTTTCACTAGTCTTAAGTTGTGACGCAGTGATTGCTATCAACGGCGGCTCTGGCACTCTCAATGAATTAGCAGTTGCTTACCAAGCAGGAATTCCAATGTTTGTTCTCGAAAATTCAGGCGGCTGGAGCGAGAAGCTGCAAGGAACATTTTTTGACGGTCGCAACCGACTTAAAGTTGAATCAGCAAAAACTCCCAAAGAGCTAGTTGAACTAGCCCTACGAACTCACGCACCTGTATCTACCGAGCGTATAGCGCCAGCTTAAGCGTGCCTTGGCACGAAGCTTAAGTTGGCGAACTTCCGAGTCAACCTAATTTAGAATCAATTACATGAATACAAGCAAGCAAATCATAACCGTTCTTTCGTCTTTTTCAACCGACAAAGTTGTAAATGACGAGGGGCAAACCATAACCATCCAAGAGGGCGGACCCGCTCGATTTATTACAAATGCGCTTAAAGATGTGGGCGTGAACTTTGAGCTGATCGCTGGCGAAAAAATCGAGGTTGAGATTCTGGCTAACCAAGAGGGTGAATTTGGGCGTGTTGTTTTAGAGCCAAAGGCCAATTTACTAGATAAAACCCTAAACGATTGGACTATAGTTTCAACTGTGCTCGACGAGTGGGATCTCACCGATATGGAGCTTCCAGATCGACTGTGTGTCGACCTTCAAGGATATGTTAGAGAGGGTCACGACTTTGGCCGCAAACGAGTCTGGGAAAACGTAAATAAACTAGCCGACAAGATCTATTGCCTAAAAGGCACGGCAGAAGAGATGAGATACATCGATTCTGATTTTCGCGAATCCCAAAAACAGCGCTTGCTGATAATGACAAACGGCGAGCACGCAACTGACGTTTACTATAAAGGCGAACACACCCGCGTTCCGGTGCAGGCAGTAACTGGACTCACTTTAACGATAGGCGCAGGAGACACCTTTTTGGGTTATCTAGTAAGCCAGCTGTCTAGCGGCCATGAACCAATAGATGCCGTTAAATTCGCCAGTCAAAAAACTGCCGAGTTTCTAAAAGCTTCTTATACAAAACAGTCGTAAGTATGTGATGGAAGCATCGGAGTTATTTTGACTTTGTAACGTAAGAATCGATTAGCTCGATGTCCTTTAAGTCTTTGGGGCGGCCGGAGCTTTGTTTCCATTTTCTAACTTCTGCTAATGAAGCAAACGGCACCCCGTCAATGATATCTGCGGTTGCTAAAAGCTGAGACAGAGTTGGTTTATAAGAAGTAAAGCTCCATTGATCGTGAGCTTCAAAGTCGCCAAACGTTAGAGGAGCGTCGTTTTCGGCCTTAACTAATCGCTTCCATCCGGCTTGCTCGAGATCTTTAAGAACTTTTGAAGTCACCAGCAAATCAATGTCGCTTGATTCCCTGATTCCGGCTGCGGCCATCGGACAACTGCCAAAAACGATGAACTCACCTTCTGGAAGGTCGAGTTTTTTAACCGCAGAAATAATTTCGTCTTTTGTCATAGGTGCAATTTTAACATCCCAGCTGGCTAATAAATTTGAGTTTAAATTCGATCAGGGGCCGGAATGTTTAAGAGCTTTAAGCCATTCTTTAGAACCTGACTTGCAGCTGCAGTCAACAGAAGTCTACTGCGACGGTCATCCTCTGAAGTATCAGGACTTAGTATCGGATAGTCACGGTAAAAGCTATTAAAGTTGTGAGCCAGTTTATACAAGTGCTCTGCCACCAAGGTTGGGTTGTGGGTTGTGCCGGCGCGTCTAACAACAACCGGAAACTCAGCCATCAGCATTGTAAGATCACCAACCACTCCGCTGGTATCTTCCTTGAAGTATGAAGCATCAGTCGAGGAAGTAACGGCCTCTACTTCGGCATCACCAGCTTTTTCTAGCAGGGCATTAATGCGGGCGTTAGTGTACTGAAGGAACGGACCGGAATTACCCTGGAAATTGAGAGCTTCATCCCAATCGAATACTATTTTGCGGCCAGCTGGTTGTTTTAGGTCGTAGTAGATAATCGCACCAACGGCAATATCCCAAGCCACCTGGTCGATATGCTCGTCATCGATCTCAATTCCACGTCTTTCCATGTTGCTGGTTACTCTATCTAGTGCCTGTGAGTGAGCTTCGTCTAACACCTCGCTTAAGAAAACGACGCGACCTTTGCGAGTTGACATCTTGCCGTCGGGCAGTTCGATTGGCCCAAATGCCAAGTGAGTAAGTTCTGGCGTTTCGTCACCGGCAAACTGAGAGAACCCGTCAAAGACCTGCTTGAAGTAGTCGGTCTGTTCAGCACCTACAGCATAGATTACTTCGTTAGGATCAAACCAATGTAGTCTCGATGCCAGGCAAGCTAAGTCCCGGGTTCCGTAAAGCGAGCTGCCATCTGACTTTCTGATGGTTAAGGCGTGCATTTTTTCGTCTGAAGGAACCAACTTAAGACGACCCTTGTCGTCTTCGGCTGCTAGTCCGCGATCAACAAAGGCCCGAAAAACCTCACTGTTGATGTGCGAATATAACGATTCGCCGAGTGTGTACTCAAACTCAACGCCAAGTCTTTGGTAAACTTCTTCAAACTCTGCACGGCTCAGGTTGTAAGTCCATTGCCAAAGTCGTTTTGCGGCTGGATCACCTTCTTCTAGCCTGGTGAACCAAGCTCTTCCAGCATCTTCAAGAGGGGATTCTCCGTCTGCGGAGCTCTCTTTTTCTGCCAAAACTTCTTGGTTAATTTTTACGTAAAGTTTTAGTAGACCCGTAACCTGGGTTGATGGATTCTTAAGTTCTGGGATTTCGTCTCCCCAAAGTTCAAAGGCGTGACCGAGCATACCAAACTGCGTTCCCCAGTCGCCCAAGTGATTGTCTCGAATGGCGTTGACTCCGTTGGCTCGTAGAATTCTGGTCATGGCTTCGCCAATAACGGTGGAGCGCAGGTGGCCGAGGTGCATTTGCTTGGCAATGTTGGGAGATGATACATCTAGTACGACTGTTCGGCCCAAATCGGCGCCGTTCTTACCGTAGTTGTCGCCCTCAGCTAGCACTTCTTCGATCACCCAAGGGGCGATTACATCACGCTTTATCTTGATATTTATAAAAGGTCCTTCGGCTACAACTTCAAAACATCCCTGTTCATCGTCAGCTTCTGATATTGACTCCAAAAGGTGGTTAAAGGCTTCTGGATCGGCGGCCAATAAACGATGTGCCGGAACGGCATAATCTGCATCAATCTCACTTTTGGCTGGAAGTAGAGGGAGGTTGGGGCCAGCACTGCTTACTACTGCTTCTAGATCTTGCTGGAGTGATGGCAAAAGGTATCGATTGTACGGCGCAAGTTGCTCAAGCTCGTGCAAGTCTACCGCGATATCTGCCTCTGGCAGTGCCGGCACTTTCATTCCGAGCTCTGTATCTACTAGCTCAATTTCGTCTACTGGATCAATACCGTCATGGTCAATCATTGTCATTTCCCTCGTTAGATTCTAAAAATTCTAAAACTTCTTCACACGCAGCTTGATACGAGTCGACTTTAGAATCATCAATGCCGCCATCTGGAACGCAAATAACTTGACCATGAACCAGAGACACAGAACCTAGAGAAGCGCGCTGAATGCGCGCGTCTAATTCAAGAACCAATTCATCAGTACCGGCATCTGGGCCAGGTACTAAAAGTCGCTTTTTCCAAGCGCCGTTTCGGATTGCTTCTAGGTTTTGGCCAGTAGAAACCGAGACGCCACCAATTGAATCTCCAATTCCTCTAGCAACAATGCTAATTGCACCGTCCTCATCTTCATCCTCTATTTTAAGAGATGCACCATCTGCTACACCGCGCGCGAGCAGGGCTGATTGTAGCTGCCAATAAAAGCCATCAGGGCCGTACAAATATTCACCGAGTTTTTCGAATCGGGTACCTGGCTGTTCAGATTCTTTGGTTCTGATCATCGCGCCTCTCTTTGGATGGCATATTAATACAGAGGTGGGACTACTGCAAGCTTAAGCTAAAAGGCTTTTATGATTTTAGCGAGGTCGGCTGTGCACTTTTTAATCTTCTTTTCGTCGCACCATTCGTTTGGACTATGCATTACCGATATCTCACCTGGGCCGTAGATCATTCCATCGATGCCCGCCGCCTTAAGGAAAGATAAGTCTGTTGCCCCAGGGAATGATTTCTGAGGAGTATTTGGCATAGTTTTATGCGTCACGCTAAGTATTTCACTTTTAGAATTGATGCTAGCTGATGGCGAGGACTGGGCAATTTCCCGTACATCAATGTCATTTCGATTAAAGATTTTTTCTATTTCGGCTTTAAGAATTTTTTCAAGTCGGGGAGTGGTTCTGATGTCCAGTGCAAAGGTGCAGCTAGAGGGGAACTTGTTAGGAGACTTTGCGCTTCCCGCCTTCACTGCAGTAACAGCTAGGCTAGGTGAGCCTACAACTTCATCACTGTATTTTTTTGCCCATTGATTATTAAGTTTCTCGAACTTGCTAAAAAATTTGAAAGCATCAAATATTGCGTGCTTTTGAATTTCTTCAGGGCGCGAACCATGCCCCGAATCTCCGTGAATCGTTACTTCGTACATTGAGTTTCCTCGGTGTCCTACCCCAACAAACTCTAATCCGGTTGGCTCCAATATTATCGAGCTAACATTCTGGTATTTTTTTTGAACCTGCTTTTTAAAGTAGCTTATAAAGGCGCGGGTACCTGACCCGTCAACTTCTTCGCCGCCTGCAAAAACAAACCATAGGTCACTAGGAGGTTGCGACTCACTAAATTTGTCTATCAACTCAATCATCGTCACTAATCCTGACTTCATGTCTGATACGCCAAGACCAGCAACGCCTTTTTTTGTTGCCGTTAGGGTTAGGGGATTGTTATTCCAAAGTCTAGGGTCGCCCGGAGGCACAGTATCGACGTGGCCATTAATAATGAGCGCTTTTTGAGGCTTTTGCCCCTTAATGAAAAGAGACAAGCAAGTATCGTTAATTCGCTTAACATCACCCTTGGTGCTGATAATTTTCTCGATGTAGTCGAGAATTTCTTTCTCGTGACCAGAAACTGAGTAGATAGATACCAGCTCTTTTAACAAACTATTCATGATTAATATCCGTTATGTCGTAAACTCGACCGCAACAATTTTCCCCACCTTTAATTACCGCTTCTTCAAAAAAACGACAAGAGTGACAAACCTTCCATACTTCAGAAGGCAGAATCTCTGGGTTTGGCACTACGCGCCCCCCGAGCTTTCTGAAAATATTCGCGCTGTCCTGGTTAGAGAAAGCTAAGATCATATCTACTTCCATTTCTTGATGTGCTCGCTCAACCACGGAGTGTACGAGACTTTGGGCAATCCCACGACCTCGCAGCTCAGGCGGGACTAACAAACCACCAAGCTCAACAGTGTGCTGTGAGTAAACGTGAGTTACGGCAGTGTAACCAGCAAACTCACCAGAGTCTCGGACTGCCACAACTCCGACATGGTGACGTCGCAATGAATCTTCAGTTATAGGCACCATACTTTCTTGAGCGGACAGAGCTATGATGTCTTGAGCAATGTCGGGGTTTTCTCTTAAAAACTCTTCGGCGTTAACAAGTTGCGCTTGGTCTTCTTGGTGTGCGGACATAGGCATCTCCTAAACCTCTCCAAAAGCGCTGATTATCTTTTTAACTTGTTGCAAGTAGGGTTTCATTCGAGAGACTACAAAGTATTCGTCTGGTGCATGCATTCTGTCTCTCTGCCCCGGGCCAAAAATTACCGCTGGTATCCCGCGCTGACTAAAAAAGCACTGGTCGGCCGAGCCGTTCATCGTTTGCTGTCTGATTTGAGGCCATTCCTTACTGAATAAAGATCTAAGAATAGAGTTTTCTGAACACCATCCAGCCG
Organism: Saccharimonadales bacterium (SeqCode); assembly: GCA_041751215.1. Classification (GTDB taxonomy): domain Bacteria; phylum Patescibacteriota; class Saccharimonadia; order Saccharimonadales; family JBGSXW01; genus JBGSXW01. Next base: position 194,309 of record JBGSXW010000005.1, read on the forward strand.
GTGAAGTTCCTATAAAATTGAAAAAAGAGTCATAGGGGAGCGAAGTTGTAAACTCACGCATTAAAGAGTTGATTTTCTCGTGCAGTAAGGGAGTGGTTCTGATATCTATGGTTATGGTCGCTGTGCCCGGAATTTTGTTTGGCGCATCTATGCTACCAGAGTGCATCGAAGTCAGGCCGAATGTTGGCACCCCAAGATAGTCGTGCTTGTACTCCTTTTGCCATTTTTTTTCTAGGCGCTGGAGTCTGGCAACAACGTCAGTCATTTCAACAATTGCCTGATTCTTTATCTTGTTTGCAGCAGAAGAGTGTCCAGATTGACCCATGACCGTTAGTTCCACAAATGCATTGCCACGATGTCCGATGCCAATAAACTCACTGTTTGTCGGTTCGGCTACGATGGCCTCGATTTCCTCGTAATCTTCGTGATGGTGCTCGTTGTAGAACCAGCTCAAAAATGATTGCGTGCCACGTCCATCAACTTCTTCTCCAACTACAAAACAAAACCATAAATCACATGGTGGTTGCTTGTCGGAGTAATCAATTGCTGTTTGCATCAGGGCAGCAACTCCCGATTTCATGTCACTAACACCAAGCCCGTATAGTTTTCCGTCTTTGACCTTGGGCATAAGCGGACTAAATTTCCACGAATCTGCATCGCCGGGGCCTACGGTATCTACATGCCCGTTTAGTATTAGGGCTTTCTTGCGATTTTTACCCTTTATAAATACGACTGCGTTTTCATCTTGTTTGTTGGCCTTGAGACCGTGCTGGTTTAATTCTTCGATAATAAAAGCAATAATCTGCGACTCGGATCCAGTTGGCGACGATATAGAAACTAGTTGTTCTAGGAGCTTAGTCATATGAACTCCTTAACGTCGACGCAATGCTAATGGTGTGTCGCAGCAGATTTTGCCGATATCTAACTCTGTCTTCGAGGGGCAAGCAGCACAAAGATCCAAAGCGCCTGCTGGGACTTCTTCAAAACCAACTTCTTCAAAGCCGACTCTTTTGTTGACTGCATGGCTGTTCTCATTAACGAAGGTGATAATTTTTTCATCTGGATATACTTCGTTTAGTCGGCGCACAATCTCTTCTTTTATTGCCAGGGCGATTCCGCGCTTTCTAAGTTCTGGATTTACAATTAAACCACCAACTTCTAGAGTTCCGTCTTCGTATTTGTGAACCACAGCGTTATATCCGGCAAAGACTCGTTCGTCTTCTGGGTCTTCACCTTCTCTTAAAAATGCAACTAATCCCATGGGGTGGGCGCTCATTTCTTCTGGTCCGAGTGGAAGCATTCGCGGGTGTTCCGCTGCCTGCCATGCTTGGGCCAATTGAGCAGCCGCCTCATGGTCTGAGTTTCCGGCCTCGTAGACCTCAAATTCAAGCTGGATTGCTGTCTCTAGTCCTGGCATCGCTTACTCCTGTCATCTTATTAAACATCAACGGCCTAAATAATCAAGCAAATGCGGTTTGGTTTAAAATACATCGACACTACTTAAGCTTGCAAAGTTAAGCCATAGTAATAGAATATAGTCAACTAAACTGAGCTTAATGTGAATGCCCCGAAGAACATCGTATTAGTAAGACACATGCAGTCAGAAGGCAATAAGGCTCGCCAAGATGTAATTGTCAGTGGTAGTGAGGGGAGATTTACGCAGAAGTTCGAGAACGCCTCAGGTCGATACTGGGACTTAACCCCCGAAGGCCATCGGCAGGCCAAGCTAGTTGGAGCCACAGTGGTCAAGCATGTTGCTCCAAAATTCGATGCATATTACGTCTCACCGGCAGTCAGGGCGGGGTTATCTGCTCATGGCATGAACTTACCTGGAGCCAGCTGGGTGGTCGATCGGCGTCTGCGCGAGCGTGACTACGGAGAGATTGAAACCATGGCGCCCACAAAGATTGAATCCGAGTACCCGAGATACGCCGTACTTAGAAAGACAGACTCTTTGTACGCCCGCCCGCCAGGGGGAGAGTCAATGGCTGAGGTCATGGATCGTTTTGAGGGCTTTTTATCGCATCTTCACAGCGAGCACTGCGGAGACGACGTGCTAATTGTTACGCATGGCGACTTGCTGTGGTCGGCTCGAGGCATATTTGAGAGTCTTACCGACGACCAATGGGAGGAGCTTTACGACGACGCCGATGGCCGTATCAGAAACGGGCAGGTGCTTCATTACTCCCGCGTTAATCCCGAGACTGGTGAGGTGGAGGATTTGATCAACTGGTTCAGAACTATTCACTACGAAACTGGCGTAACAGATTGGCAGCACATACGTCCGCTAACCTACACCAACGGTGAGCTGCTTGAGCACATGGAAAAGTTACTCGATCGCCATAACCCCTCAGCTCAAACTGTCAGCGACACAGACCAAGGTCAATTGCAGTAATCGGCGCAGTTTAACCGCAAAAGTATTATAATATCGATAGATATGAAGAAAATTTTGTTAATCGCACTGCCCTTTGTTCTGCTTTTTCCACTTATCGTCCCAGCGCCCGTAGCCGAGGGGGCGGGGAAGTTTAAGTTTGCTTACAGTCAAGTGACTCCAAAAGTACCTTGCCAAAATTCGACCGTTACTTACAAGGCACGAATCGTTAAAAACCAGAAGCCTATAAGCGGGATAAACATAAAATTTAAGGTTTACTATAAGACCACAACCACGCGATATTCGACTGTCAAAACTAACAAGCAAGGGGTCGTAACTAAAAAATTCCGGATCGGCCGGGCTACGCCAAACTATCAAGTCAAAGTAGTGAGCGAAGCCAAAAAGAATGGCCAAATCTTTAAAGACAGCACAACTTTTAGACCAAAAAGTTGTTAGATTTAGCGCTCGGTAAACGATTATCTAAAAGTCAGCAATAACCAGTTTTTTCATCTTCATCATATTGGCGAAGGCGTTTGGTCTTTTCATTAGTTCTTCTATGTTTTCTGGAACTACTTGCCAGCTTAGGCCGAACTTATCTTTGCACCAGCCGCACTGCTCATTTTCTGTACCTGAAGACAGTCGCTCCCAGTAGTAGTCAATTTCTTCTTGATCTTTGCAGGGGATCACAAAGGATACAGCTTCGGTGAACTTAAATTCTGGACCAGCGTTAATCGCGGTAAAGCTGTTGCCGCTTAGTTCAAAGTCAATTGTCAGAACCTTGCCAGCTAAGTCTTTTTGAAAGTCCGCCAAGCCATCGGCTTCACTTTTTGGGTAGTAAACAGTTGCGACAATCTTCGAATCCGGAAAAACCGACAGATAAAAGTCTACGGCTTCCTGCGCGTTGCCGTTGAACCATAAGTTAGGTGTGATTTTCTTCATTGCTGAGCGCCTCCTATTTTATTCATTATCTCACAAAACCTTGGTGTAGCTATGACTTGAGCCGCCATAGGAGGATGAGCAAAGTGCGCGGCTAGAAGTCGGTATTTATGGCCGCAGCGTTCCTGCAAAAACCTGCCAAGCCAATAATGACTTAGCGACCAGACTCAGAACAATATAAGCGTATTCACCGTAGATATAGTTTTTCCAGCGCCCAACCTGTTTGTACTGGAGCGCCATATTAATTGCAAAGCAGTTAAAGAAAAGGAATATGGATACAAATATCCAGTAAACAAACGTCGGCGCACTACTACCGTTGCTCGAGCCTAGCCAAAGGTAAAATGCGATTACCAGCCAAGGGACAGCTCCTGCTAGACACCCAACCCAATAACTCAGCCAGTTCGTCTTTTTTGTTGATTGATTGTGAACTTCCATGACAAGTCCTAGTAAGTTCATAACTGCAACCAACGCAAACAACATCAAAAGACTCATGGCATCGTATACCCCAACAAGCAGGGCAATTGCGACGATCATGACACTTGCTGAGAGCGAGTACTCAACCCAGCGCGCAACGTTCATGCCGCGCGCAAGCTGCTCGTTATACTTCTTGTTATAAACAGTAGCGATACTAAAGTGCGCAGCCGAAGACAAAAACAAAAAGATAGCGATTAAAATAGGTAGTGAAATATCAAAAAGAATCGTTGTTGCTGGCTCCAGAGTTTCGCTTGCCTGGTTGTATTCAAGAAAACTACCGCTAACCGGAAGGGTAAAACTTTTGCTGAGCACAAGAATGGCAAAGCCCTGAACAAGGTGTAAAAACCCCGCAATAATATTAAGTTTGCGCAAGGACGCTGGGTTAGGTGAGGTTTTCATACTTAAACTATAGCACTGAGTTTGGGTGCGCTTTATATAACGGTGCAGCCTAAGGTAATATGTGTTTATGGCTCAAAAAACAATTTCTGCCGGTGTCGCGCACAAACTTCCAGACGATATGAAGAGTGCTCTTAATTCTGCGCCAAAAGCCCTAAAAGCCTGGGAAAGCCTTACACCGCTTGCTCGCAATGAGTGGATTTGCTGGAATATTACCGTCAAACAAGCCCACACAAGAGAAAACCACATCAAGCGAACAATCACAGAATTACAAGAAGGTAAGCGCCGGCCTTGTTGCTGGCTGGGTTGTATTCACCGAACCGATAAGCCAATAAACGCAACTCAAAAATGGATGCTGAGTAGGCAAAAGAAGAGTAGTTAGAAACTAACTAATCTGTAGTTTAAAGTCTTTGGTGCCGTCAATAACGATGTCGGAGGTTTCTAGCGGGCGAAACTTTTTAATATGGGCGTCCTCTGCTGGTTGCCAAACTTCCTTCCACGATCTATAGCCTTGCTCTAAGGGCATTTCGTCCCTTTCTTGCCCGCGCTGCAAGGCCAAGTCGGCAGGTGCCTCTACCCAGATTTTAATATCCCAGTCTAGATCAACGGCAAATATCAAGTTTCGTTCAATTATCAAACCGTCACCGATAGTTAACTGTCTTTCTGTGATATGTGGGGTTTTGTGCCAGTCGTACGGTCGGTAAGCGATAGAGCGCTCGTGCTTTTGTAAGTGCGATACGACATCATTATGGAATCGTTCGTCGTTAAACGAACCAAAGGCGATGGTATTTTCGTCTGGCTCAAAGTAATCATCACCATTAATTACGGTAAAGTTTGGCAGAATCTTGGTTACGTACTCTGTGAGAGTAGTTTTTCCTGCCCCGCCCCGACCATCAATAGCAACCAGATAGTACTTGCCATTTTTGGGCGGGTTTTTGTGTATAGTCTTTTTTAAGTCAGTAGCCATTGGGTAATAATAACAAAAAGGCATTTCTGCTCGTTCATGGTCTTGTGTGTTTGAGTGACTACTCCGGTCGATAATTTTTGACTACTTGTTGCGCGTTGATGCCGTTGACCAAATTTGTAAATCCCATTCCTTTCAGGATTTGAATAGACGTATTAGAGCGGCTCCCGGACCTACAGTAAACAATAATCTCGGTGTCTCTATCAATGCTCTCAAGTTCAGGTGGATTTGAAAGTATTGCGGTTGGAGGAATATTAATCGCACCGCCTACGTGGCCTGACTCGAACTCAAACGGTTCTCGTACATCAATAATTAACCGGCTTAACTTCATGCCTCTATTATAATCCTCACCAAGATATAGAAAAAGCAGCAACCAAATGGCTACTGCTTTTTCTATGGCTCCGGGGAAAGGATAATCGCACATTTCCTCACGTGCTCTCCGCCTAAGGCGGATGCGCGCGCTCGTTATGACCGAACCTTCGACCTAGTGGTTAACAGCCACCCGTCCGCCAACTGGCGGACTACCCCGGATTATTAACAATTCTTGGCTCCGGAGGCCGGACTCGAACCGGCAGCCCTCTGATTAACAGTCAGATGCTCTACCATTGAGCTACTCCGGATTACCAGAATTGTTAATAATTCCTTTTACGAACTGTCGTCCTCTGAAGCTTTTGAGTTGATTTTCGCGCTGTATGGCTGCCTGGCGGGTAGGTTGTTCTTCTTGATAGATTAACGTCCAGTTGCCCTTTTGCGCCGTGAAATGTTTTTCGCGCTTTGCCCTATGTTCGGATAGACGACGTTCAATGTTTGAGGTCTGACCGATATAAATGCTTTGCGTTAGGTCATTGTATATAACGTAAACAATAAACATTTAGTAATTTTACGGCCACCTGTCCGCCAACTGGCGGACTACCCCGATTTCTAATGTGCGTCCAAGGCTAGCCACCCGTCCGCCAACTGGCGGACTACCCCGGATTACGCTAGCTAATTGTAATCGTAACCAGCTGAGGAGTAAACAGGAAAGAAAACTTGCATTGACTGATATAATTACAAGCATAAGCAGAGTCAACACAAGATATGCGCGACGATCAACACGGCTTTACTATTATCGAAGTCGTGCTGGTATTGGCTGTTGCCGGCTTGATTTTTCTGATCGTGTTCGTGGCTTTACCTCAGTTGCAGCGTGCTCGGCGCGACACTCAGCGCAAATCACATCTAGGTCAGGTCGCCGGAGCAATTGAATCATTTGCATCAAATAATCGTGGGCTATATCCGACGACCTCAGCCGGTACGTTTGATGACTTTGTAGATGGGGTAGAAGCGAACTTCATAAGTCCCAGCACTGGTCTTCCGTACGACTATCACTATCGAAGCGTTTCGGGAGCTTGGACTGCCAACACTTCGCCCGACGAGATTTATATGGATGGGAGCAACGCTCGTTGTCGTGATCCCGGCGAAGTCCCGATTGGCTCGGAATATAATCCATTTGAATACTTCGATGAAGATCAGCAAGATCACCGAAGTCTTGCATCTTTTGCGGTGGTAATTGGATTAGAAACTGGCGGCTGGTACTGCCTAGACAACAGCGGCCCGCAGCTGCCTTAGCATTATTTAGTTGACCGAGTTGAGCTAGTTGCCTAAAGTAATGGGTAATTAAGCGTAAGCAAAAAACAATGGATCCAAACAATCAAACCCCTGCGCCGCTAACACCGGAGCCTCAACAGCCAATGCAACCGCAGCAGCAACCGGCTTCGCCGCCAGATTTTTCTCAAGCTCCACAACCGATGCCTCCACAGGCACCAGCAGCACCTCAACCAATGGGAGTCCAGCAGCCTCCAACCCAACAGGTGGATTCGTTTAATCAGCCTCAGGCAACTCCTCCTCAGCCTATGCCCTTGCCTCAGCCGGTCATGCCGCCACAGCCACCAGCCCCAATGCAACCCCAGCAACCCCCGCAACCATTTACGCCTGATCCGCTGCCGATGGCTCCAGCGCCAAGCAGTGGCGGACTCGGTAAAATGCCCTTTATCATCGGTGGGGCAGTGCTTTTACTGATTGTCATTGCCTTGGCGGTGTTCTTTTTAGTATTTCAGTCCGATGACTCATCCGGAAGCTCAAATAGCGAACAACCAGCTACTACAACTACCGATGAATCAACCGACCCAATCGAAGAAGAGCCCGAACCAACCAGCCACTTTATTTCCCAGCCTTGCTTTACATTCGAAATGCCTCTAGAGGTAAAACCAGACGAAAAAGCTCAGCGCTGTCGAGCACGGGCCTTAGGTCCGCTGGTGTTTGAGATTGTCTTGAATGTAGATGGCCGGAATTTTGTCGGCGCTAGAAATACTCCCAAGGCCATAATTGATGACTGGATGAACACCAAACAGCGATCGTCGTTCACAAGAACTTTAAGTAAAAAAACCATTAGTCTTGACGGCATGAAGGCAATCGAGCTGATAGTTAATGATTCAATTTACAAGCGCAAGGATTTTTTCATCGCCGTTGATGTATCCAAGAAGAACTACCGCAACAACCGCGGAGCAAAGATACCGGTGATGATCATTAACGGTGTTTATGATGACCCTGACCAGCCTGAATTAAAGAAAATTCTGCCACTACTTAAACAAACCTGGACCTGGAAGTAGCTCAAACCGAACGTCATTGCGATGACTTAAAACATGCTTTATCCGAGCAGTGTTTAAGTGTATACTTAAACATATACGAGAGGATGGTTTAAGTGAACGAAATAAACATATTAGTAATAGAAGGCACAAAACGAGTAAAGCGAGAATCGATCAAAGTTGCGAGATTGATCGAGAAAATCGGCCAAGAAATTGACGGCGTAACTGTTAAGTTTGCTGATCCTAACGATTTTAACCTCGAGGGTGACGGAAACGACCCCGAAGGCAAGGACGCCAAGTACACCGAGCTTACTAAGTGGGCAGACGGTTTCTTTATTGTTGTGCCAGAGTACAATCACAGCTTTCCGGGCACGCTAAAGCGACTACTTGATAGCGAACTAGCAACTTACAATCACAAGCCCGTAGCGTTTGCAGGAGTTTCGAGCGGCGCTTTTGGCGGAGTTCGAGCAATCGAAGCTCTGGCTACTGCGGTTAGAGAGCTTGGCTTAGTTGTTCTGGGATTTGACGTGCAAGTTCCGCGCGTTCAAGAGGCGTTTAATAAAGACGGAAGCGCCAAAGATCCAATGCTGGTTGCAAAGATTGGCCAGGTCTACAATGAGCTACTTTGGTTTGCCAGAATCCTCAAAGACGCTCGAGCCAAGCTAGACTAAGATCTAACTACTTTTTTGCCAGCTCTTTTTCTAAGGCAGCTTCTAGCTGATCGTTACTGATTGGTCTAAGCATTTTTGCCAGCTCTGGGTCGTCATCGAGGTTGATGCCGTTTTTATCTAGCAGAATCGCAAGCATTTTCATGACCTTGGTAATTTCGCCTTCGGCCATGGTGTTAATGTAGAGATCAACTTCTTCGCGAATTTCTGCGATTTTTGCTTCACGGTTTTGCGATATTAAGACAATAATGGCTAAAAAGATGGCCTCTAAGGAAACTACCATCGTAAGTAGTCCAAACGGAAACGGATCAAAAGGTTCAACTCCAGGAATAATGTTTGTATTCCAAACAATCCAAACACTAAACCAAATAAAGTTTAGAGCCAAGAACCACACACTTCCAAACACGCCTGTCATCCAGTCGGCAAATTTTTCGGCTACGCTTCTACGAGCGTCGGCCTTAGCCTTGTAGGTCTTAATGGCCTGACGGCGACTTTTAATCTTGTCGTCGTGCGGAAAAAGGGAAAAGTTCATTATATTCATCTCCATTAGTATAAATCATTCGTGGTATTATGTAAGAACTTAACAAATAGGCCTGAAGTAAGTGGAATTGGGTGTAAATCCCAGACTGTGCCGCAACTGTAATCCCTGGTCCTTTTCAACATCAAGCGAGGTCACCCTGCTCGACGGCAAAGCCGTCAACTCTGGTGACTCATCGTCAGAAGCTCCGGTGCTCACCACACAATACGTCGAAAGTATTGCTTGTGCGCTCCTCGTTTCTTCCTTGCGCTTGAAGCCGAAAAGACCCAGCATCCCAGGATGTTAGGGAAAGTCAGACACACGAACTAACAGGTTAAACTCCCGAGCAGGAGGAAACAAGGTGGCTTTGTCGCCTTTATATCCCTTTTTGCTCGAGAAGTCTCGAAGTAGGAGGGATTTTTAAGTTGGGTATAGATACACTCGAGCATCATGACCAGTTGGCTGAATACGAAATCAGCCAGTTATCTAGAGTCGCGGCGCTGGCCGAGTGGAGCCCAGAAATTTTTGAAGCTAGAGAACAGGCCTTAGTTCAGGCGCAGCAAATATATGATCGTAATCATGAACTGTTGATGGCCGGCGAGTTTGATAAGGTTCCAATGCCAATCGATGCTATCGGCGATGCGCGCTTTCAGGTAGAGATGGAAGAAACGCACGGACCGTTTAGTCAACAAGCATTAGAAGCCGGCGAAGCCACTGTTTTATCGGCCGATCGAGCTCTGGGCGAAGCCATGCGCGCCTTAACCTGGGAGGTGTTTAAGCCAAAGCGGCGTCGTTTTGATGATGAACAAGAAGTCTTCGTCTCGGAGGGTCGCCGACCGATAATCAAACAACTCCACAAAGGTTTAAGTCCGATTGCGTCGGCCGATGAAGTCAGCCGTCGATTTCCTGAAACAATCGAAGAGGAAACCTACAACGCCATCGCCAAACATCGCAGTTTTGATCCCAACACCTGGATACTAACACTATCGCTAGCCGGAAAAGATAAAGATATGGGCTACGTTCATAAGACCGACAAATGGATGGCGCGCGGTGTCAGTTTTGGTGAGGACGAGCAAGGAATATACCGAGATGACGAACAAGCTGGGTTATCCGGAAGAGGTATAACCGAAGAAATTATTGACGAAACAATCGAAGAACTTGAAATTGTTGCCCCGGGCACCAGACTCACGCGCAGCGAAAAACTGGGCCTACAAATAGAGTTGGATAAAAAATACTTTCCGACCCTACTTAGTTTTATTGAGTACCTCGACGTAAAAGCCGGAACTCATATGGGTGAGCCAATCGAGCCGGGCACAGAGCGTGATTACGCTATGGTTGTAGCTGAGGCTGAGCGCCGCCACCAAGAGCAAGAAGCCAAGCGACTAGAAGTTGCAGCCTACTCGTTAGAGCTAGCCAGAAATAAAGTTGACGCTCACACTTCAAAGCAGTTGATGCATGTATTTATTGATAAAAAAGCCCACGAAATTGTTTGTCAACAACCTGAAGCCGCCCGGGCTGTGTTTGGCGATGAAACCGCTGATCGCTATCAAGAAGCTCTAGAACTTGAGCGACTAGGAGAATACGAAGCGGCCGAGGGAATGAGAAATACTGCCGAAGAAGAAGCTCCGCTTGTAGGTTATTGCGGTGCTGGTTCGTGCGGACTCGAAAAACTAGCGGAGTTAGATCAGGCTGCCTTAAAAGCTAGGGCCGCCGGACTAGAGGGTGAGCTGCTTCGCTCTACTGAGTCAAAATGCCGCGGTGAGTGTCTTAAAGAAGGCAAAAAAGGCGATGTTCTGGTGAATATGAAGGGCAGTAAGTTCTGCGCCGAATGCGGCAGCTCAGACATTAAAGGCATTTCGGCCGCTCTTAGCGACTTCTTTGCCTCGAAAGCTAAGAGTAACTAGCCACCATGGAAGAGAAAAAAAGCAAAGTTGGAATTCTCAGCGGAACTTTTGATCCAGTCCACGACGGACACATTGCTCTAGCTGATAACGCCGCACACCAACTAGGCTTAGAAAAAGTCATCGTACTCGTTGAGCCCAAGCCTCGCCACAAACAACGCACCACTAAATACGCACACCGACTGGCTATGACTAAGATTGCGACCGGTTCGCAAAAATTTATATCGGTCCATGAGGCATCTGCGGGTGATCAGCATTCGGTCGAGCACACGCTAAAGTATCTACACTCTCGCTTTCCTGACTCGGAGCTGATAATGATCATGGGCGGTGATGTTTTTGAATATCTTCCAAAATGGGACGGGCAGGATGAGCTCAAGCAGCTAACTTTTGCGGTCGGACTACGGACTGAGGACGACGGCGAATTGGCGGTTTCAATTGCGGCTGAGAACGGCTACAAACTTAAACTTATTCAGACCGAACTCCCAAGGATTAGTTCCAGTCATATCCGCGATCTGATTAAAAGCGGTGAAAAGCCGGGACACTTAAGTCCAAAAGTCTTTGAATACATAAAGAAGCACAATCTGTATGACGGTTCATGACTCAACCAAACCAGCTCTGCGCGAGTACTACAGCGAAATGCGCCGTGCTCTTAGTCACTACCAAGTTGAAGCCGCCAGCTTGAGTGTCTTATCTAAGCTTAAAACTGCACTTGATTGGACTAAGATTAAGTCAGTTCATGTCTACCAGGCAATTCCGCGCGAGAATGAAATTAACACACAAAAGTTTCAAGAATGGTTAACTGCGAATCAGTCGCAAATAAAGATATATCACCCCGAAGATTCTCTAGACTTGCCGGAAGTTGATGTCGTTATTTTGCCAGTTATTGCTTTTGACGAGCGTGGCCATCGCTTGGGCTTTGGCGGCGGCACTTACGATAAGTGGCTAGCAAGTTCTAGGGCAATCAAGATTGGCTTGGCCTACCAGTTTGCGCGGGTGCCTAATACCCTGCCCGCCGAACCACACGATCAAAAACTCGATCTTATTATTACCGACCAGCGACTTCACACAATTGACTAAACCTCGGTAATATCGTAGAATAACTCCTACATTTGTCGTATCGATTAAGGAGTGTGACAGGTGAGCACATCATCAGCTGAAGTGGATGTACTGCACCTGCAGGCAACCATCCTCTACGCCCCAAGCAGCCCAGCCGACGAACGCGAGTTCCGAACTGCAATTGCTGCGGTAGCTGCAAGTTTCGGCGCAGACCAGCGAGTCGGCCCCGCTCGAGCCAACGTCCCCCGGGTGCTGGCCGAGATCGATCCAAGCAAGACCGTTCTCGACCATTCGACCCAGGTGCTGCGTTTGCGAACTGCAACCAGAGATGCTCTCGATCTGAATCAGATCTTCACGGTTCGTGAACTTTTGAGTCGCACCGAGAAGCAAACGCTGGCGTTGCCGTACATCGGTCCGGTTCGAATAGAAGAGATCAAGAAAGCTCTGATGTTGTTGGAGCTGGAACTCCCAGAGTAGGACTACTACAGAAGAGAGGAAAACAATGAGCACCACACTAGGCGCATCTCTCACTTTCGAGGGAGAGCAAGACGGTGTCGAGGACCTTGTCAGATCGATCCTTGCTCTGAAGAAGGATCACCCGGATCTGTGCTTGAGCCTTAAGGTCACTTCTGAGGCCGAGGTCGAGGTTTCGGCTGAACCAGATCCCGATCCCGATCCCGATTCAGAGGCAGTCGGTACGAGCATCAACGATCTCGATCTGACCGAGCGCCCCAGGAACTGCCTGAAGAGGGTTGGGATCACCACCATCGAACAGCTGACATCGAAGACGGAAGATGATCTTCGAGCCATCACCAACTTCGGCGAACGCAGTCTCGAAGATGTGGTGATGAAGTTGGCGCAACGAGGCCTGAAGCTGCTCTCGTCGGACCTCAGCTGATGCATCAACTTGCGGCAAGCGCAGAGATGTAGATTAAGAAGGCAACCCTTCTTGCAAAATCTATCATCGTCTCTGCGCTTCGCCCTCTACAGTCAAGAATTGTGTAATTCTTCTGACGAGCTCAAAAGAGCGAAACTGTAACTAATCATGGTGTGATTGTAGATATTCCAGATGCTTCTCGCGCTGCTTTTTGAATTCGCTCTTTCGTAGGCCGTTCTTTTTAACGAAGGCGCTGATTTTTTCGCTTCCTAAGTAATGAGGCATCATTACGTAAGTTGCGCCGGCTTCGTAAAGCTCCGAAGCTTCGGTTGCCGAATCGGAGTGACAAACGGTTACCGCATGTGGGTTAACGGCCGCCAAATGCTTTATTAAGAATAGGTTCGTTGAGTGATCGGTTATAACCGAAACAACCAACTTGGATTTACTTAACTGGAGTTCTTCCAAAAACTCTGGATCCGTAGCATCGCCGTACATATAGTGAGCTCCGGCGTGCTCTAGGCTATCGATTGCTTCTGGGTCGTAATCTACCACTACATACTTACGGCCCATTCCTTTAAAGGTACGCAGGAATTCATTGCCGCCGCGTCTGAATCCAAACAACACTAGGTCGTATTGATGCGAGTCCGTGCGCTCACTTCTGGTTTTGCGTTTCTCAAAAAGCTGTAAGTATTTTTCTAGGAAGTTATAGAGCGAATCGCTGTAAATAATCATGTATGTAGAGACCGCGATTGTAATTAAGGCAACTAGGGTCACCAAGGCAACGGCTTCGTCGGTAACTAGTGCTCCTCGTTGGGCTAGCAAAATTAATACAAGCGAGAATTCACTGATTTGTGCCACCGCAAGGCCGGCCTTAAAGGCGGTCTTTTTGGTGTAGCCGAGCATGCCCATAATTCCCATAACTACAATTGGGTTACCGATTAGTACCAAGGCCGACAACACTATCGCTGGCACCATGACGGCACCGAGGCTATCAAACTCTAATCTTGCTCCTAACACAATAAAGAACACAACTAAAAAGAAGTCGCGCAGCGGACGAAGACGAGATCCAATTTCGGCAGCATAGGGCAGGGGCGCCAGTGTAACACCGGCAATTAATGCTCCAACTTCGATTGAAAACCCAGCGTTTGCAAACAGAGAAGCAATTCCAAATCCCCAGCCAATAGCAAACAAGAAGAGCAGCTCCTGGTTTTTGCTAACGTGGCCAACAAGTTTAGGCAAGATCTCGATGCTAACTATTGCCAGCAGCGCTGCCATCCAAGTGCCTTTAACAATTAGTGCCACTAATTCAGGCGTACTGATTCCACCGCCCTCGCTAGCAGCCGAGGTTACAAGTAGGGCAAAGGTAGCCACCAAGTCTTGAACCAATAAGAAGCCAATCGAAATTTTTGCGTAAAGGCGAGTCTGCTCGTGTTTGTCCGAGATCAACTTTAAAACGATAATCGTGCTACTAAAGGCCAGCGAAATTCCGACAAACAAAGCAATAATGTGCTCGTAGCCTAGAGCGCGCGTCAGGGCGTATCCAATAGAAGTTGTAAAGGCAATCTGGCCAATTCCGGTGAACAGCGCAACCTTGCCGACTTCCTTAACTACCTGAGGGTTTAAGCCGAGGCCAATAATAAATAGCAGCAGAGCAACCCCGAGGCTGGCGAACGTATCAACGGTTGCCTCAGAATGAACCAGGTCAAGCAAGGCCGGCCCAACAATAACGCCGGTTACGATGTAGCCAATAATAAGTGGCTGCCGCAAAACCCTAATAATTATCGACACAACAGTGGCAATGGCTAGGATAAGGCTAATTTCTAAAAAAGCGTCGTGTTCCATGGTTCTTAAGCTTAAGCATACCCTCTTAAGCTAATAGATGGCAACTAGCCAGTGGTGCCACTTAAGGCCAAGCCAGCAACAAGTCCAACATTTATCACTAATCCACCCATTATGATTAACTCCAACGCTTCGGTAAGTGGCTCCTTGCGCTTTAGCCAATAGCCGCGGGTCATTCCAATTGCAAACAACAACATTAAAGTGATGGTTACAACTTGAAGCAATGCCGTTTCAAGTCGAGGTGAGTAGACTAACGGTAGCAAAATAATTACACCACCGATTGCATGGGTAATAAACTGAGCGAATCCGTCTACCATTGGCTTACGGTAGCCATCTCGCTTGTCGCTATGATCAAGTGCGTCCTCGATTCTTTGGGCGGAAACGCGTGCCATAGAGCTATTAAAAGCCTGCACTAACATTGTAAGCAGCGCGGCTGTCAGAATAAAACCACGGTTTAGTGTTCCGGTTAACATACCCGCTACGATTCCGGCAGTGGTTGCCAAACCACCCTCCAGGCCACTCATTAATGACACAAAATATTCGGAGTCAATATTCAGGACTTTTTTTGATTTTCGTCTTATTCTCATATCGCAAAATACTCCACCCTACTATACACTAGGCCCTAGAACGCTTACTTCGACAAAAGCTAGTTATGATCAAATATTTATACAAAACCGTCCGAAGTAAGGGCTTAGAAAAGCCTGAAAAATACAAACCCGGCTCGTGGGTTTATGTTGAAGACCCAACAAACGATGAAATAAATCACCTGATCGAAGAGTATGGTTTAGACCGCGGATTAGTTGCAGATGCGCTAGACGAAGATGAAATGCCTCGCATGGAGCACGAAGGCGATTTAACTTATATCTTTGTTCGCTATGCCAGACGTGACGATGAACTGCAGATCTCGACCTCTCCGTTATTGTTCGTAATCGGCGAAAAGCTGCTTATTACTTTAGCGCTTAATCCCATGCCGCGACTGGATCGTTTTGAAAACGGCAAACTAGACTTTAACACTACGCAACGAACCAAATTGGTTTTGCAGATTATGGATCAAATTGTCGATCAATACGAAGTCTTTTTGAATAATATCTCCAGGCAGATTAAAACCATTCGTTCTAGGCTAAGAGTTGAAGAAATTCGCAACCAAGACTTTATTAATTTTGTAGTTATTGAAGACGAACTCAACGAGTTCTTGTCAGCCCTAACTCCCACCAACGCCATTTTGCGGCGCCTGCTGCTGGGTAAACATCTTAAGCTTTATGCCGATGACGAAGATTTGGTTGAGGATCTTTTACTCAACAACGAACAATCGATTGAAGGCTGTAAATCTAGCCTTAAGTCGATCGTTAACATCCGCGAAGCGTACTCAACGATCATGTCTAACAATCTAAACCAAGTGATCCGAGTTCTAACAGTCATAACCGTTATTATTGCCGTGCCAACACTTATTACCAGTGCTTATGGCATGAACGTTCATTTGCCGTTTGAAAACTCACCGATTGCCTTTGTGGGCGTTATGACGATAACTTTTGTGCTGGCGCTGCTGATTTTAGCAGTCTTTAAGCGCAATAAGTGGCTCTGACAAAAGCACCTTTTCAAAAAGGTGCTCCAAAACTTTTACGCTGCTGTAAAAACGCTCTTGATCTCGCTCGAGACAAAACTCGGGCAACTGCGGAATCCGTCTGAACAGTCCTCGTCGCGCCGGGCCTTGCTCTCACGGTCTCAGAGGTTTTTTACAGATGCGTAAGTGCACAAGCCGGCCGGCTTGTGCATGATTGCTGAAAAGAAGGTCAGAGAGTAGCTATGCTATTGCTGCAAAAACAGATCAAAGCTAGGCGGGTGACTTGACACTGCTTAAGCAATTTGAGAGAATCTCACTCGTTGCTCAAAAAGTCTTAGAGAGACGATTGGGAACATAAAAACAATCAAAACAAATAATTTCCGAGGAGGAATTTAACCATGCCAATTGAGGTAAGGGATTTATCTTTGCGTGCCCGACGCGTAAACGTTGATGTAAGAATGCCAGAGTGGCGCGAGTTCTTAGTAATAGAACACGCCACATAATAGGAGTACGAACGGTAGTTATAGTCTTTGTCCAATCTGCTTGATGTCAATCAAGTGCTGTAAGCGCGCACCTGCTATCATTGAGTAATGATTAAAGAGTGTAAAAATCGGCACAATCAAAAAATAGTCTTTGAGCTGAGTGGTGACTTAAGTTCGGACAACTTAGTGTTTATTGTCCATGGGCTCGGTGGTTCAAAGGATCAAAAACATATCCAGACAATCAGCAAAGCCTTTGTTGAGGCTGGATTTAAAGCTGTCGCAGTTGATACTACAACCGGCTTTGGCGATAGCGAAGGCGACACAATAAATGTCAGTGCCACTAGCTACTTGCAGGATCTAGAAGACGTCGTAAGTTTTGCTCGGACGCAAGATTGGTTTAGAGAGCCCTTTGTGGTTGCTGGGCATAGCTTAGGTGGAATAGCGACTTTGCTCTACGCCAATAACCATCCAGAACAAGTAAAGGGCATCTTCCCAATGAGCACGGTTGTATCGGGCAAATTATGGCGCAGCGGTAAGTCCGAGGCAAAGTTTGATGAGTGGGAGGCTCAAGGTTACTTTCTTAAAGTTAGTAAATCAATGCCAGGTCGTTCGGGGAAGATCGGCTATGGTTTAGCGCGTGATCTCGACAAGATAGATTCTCTAGAGTTTGCACCAGACATTAAATGTCCGGCGTTGCTGATAGTGGGATCAGAAGACCCAGGCACCACGCCAGCTATGCACGAGATGTTGTTTGCAAAACTTGGCGGACCTAAAGAACTCCACCTGATCGATAAAATGGGGCACGATCCAACGTTGCAAACCGAATTAGATGAATTAACTCAGCTAATAGTTAGCTGGGCTAAGAAACTTTAGTTGTTAGAGCGCCTCGTCGATTAACTGGTTCCAAGCCTCTAGAGTTTGTGGAATGTCACTAAGCTGTTCGCCGTTTAGAATAAAGCTTGGTGTTCCAGTAATGTTCAGACTTTGCCCACTTTTCATATCTGCCGAAATGCGCTGGAATGTACTTTCATCGGCTACATCTTGGCGGAATTGCTCGAGATTAAGTCCAAGCTCGTCGGCGTAATCTTCAAAAATTGATGCCGGGTTGGGGCTGCTTGCCCAAAGATCTTGCTGTTCGTAGAGCATATCGTGCATTGGCCAAAACTTTCCTTGTTTGTGCGCAGCCTCGGCAGCGCGGTGCGAAGCCATGGCGTTGGCGTGGATGCTAGTTAGCGGGAAATGTCTAAATATTACTGTTAAATCCTCGGCGCGGTCGGCTTCTAGCTGTTTAATTATTGGGTAGATTGATGCACAGCCTGGGCACTGAAAGTCACCGTATTCAATTAAGACTACTGGGCCGTCACCACGTTTGTGGTCCTGTTGCTGTGCGACCTTTGCGTCTTCGTAAGCAAAGTCGCCCGGGTTGGTAGTTTGCTCCTCACCGCCAAAGACAAAGAAAACCCCGATCATAAGAGCCATTACTCCAAGTAATACTAACCAAAAACCTTTTTGCACTGAGAACCTCCTTTATTGCCGTACTATCATAACATTTTAACTAGGCGACAAACACAAGCAACTAAGCGCTTCTGGTGTATGATTAGCTTGTATGATGTTTATCCTTACCACGCTAGCTTTACTGGCACTTTTAGCAACTGCGACTTTGGCTACTGCCATGCAAATTGGTGTGCTTGGCGTAAGTCGATACGAGCTAAAACGTCGAAGTGAAGAAGGCGATGAAGAAGCGCGCTTAGTCTACCCACTCCGCAGTCGAAGCGGAGAACTAGTTACGCTACTAACTTTAAAGAAGGTTTTTACCGAAGTTCTGTTCGTTGTCTTGCTGGCTTGGTGGCTTCCGGGAAGCAATATATTTACCTCGTTTCTTGCAATCGTAATTGCCTCTGCAACTCTGGCAGCCATTGTTGAACTACTGCCTAGGGCTTGGCTTAAGCCATACGGTTTTAAGTTGGCTGCGCGCACAGCACCAATGGTTGTTTACGGCATGGATTTGATCAAGCCACTGAGCCTACCGGTAGTAAACAAATTTGGGATCGACGAACCCGATGGTCCAGAAGTTCACTCGGTCGAGGAACTAGTAGACATAATTAGCAACCGACGCACTCGTAAAGAGACAAAACTCGACGCGCAGCAAATTAGTGTCATCCAGGGAGCTTTGGGTTTTGGCACAATGGCAATCCGGGAAATCATGACCCCGCGCAGTGTTATAACCGCCATTGATCAAAAAACTGAGCTCAATACTGGCCAGCTCAAAAAACTTCACGATAGTGGACATTCGCGGTTTCCGGTGTTTGAAGAATCCATTGATCACATAGTCAGCATCCTCTATCTTCACGACCTAGTGAGTTTGCGCCAAGAGCACATCACGGCTCGACAAGCTGCTAAAGGAAAGGTCTATTACGTTAACGAGGACGAAAACCTCGAGCATGTTTTAAACGCTTTTATCAAAACTCGCCATCATTTATTTATCGTTGTTAATGAGTTTGAGGAAGTAGTCGGCCTAGTAACTATCGAGGATGTGCTTGAGCAAATTCTTGGTCGCAAGATCGTTGATGAGTTTGATAAGTACGATGATCTTCGTGAGGTTGCCGCTAAACGTAAACCTCAGGGCCAAAAGGCCACCTAATTTATCTTCAGTACAAACCGACCTGCTTTGTCGCTCCCGCGACGGGGGTTGTTGCCACTTTTTAAAAAGTGGCTCAAAACCTACCCGCTACTATAAAAACTCTCATGAGCCTGCTTCATCCAAACCTCGGGCGGCTGCGGAGTTCGTCCGCCAACTGGCGGACAGTCCTCGCCGCTCCGGGTTTTGACCTCGCAAGCTCAGAGGTTTTTACAGATGCGGAGGTGAAAAAGAGTTTCATGCCCTGTCTGCGATTCGGACTCTGAGATCGGACCTGACTTCTGTTATAATTGGTCGCAATGAGAACGTTAGCTAGAGACATCGCCGAACAGGTCGGCAAACCAACAACAATTCAGGGTTGGTTACATAAAAAACGCTTGCTTGGTGGACTGGCCTTTATTTTAGTTCGAGATCGCAGCGGTGTAGTTCAGGTTGTAGTGGAGGACAAAGACGAAGTCGAGAAGCTCCGAGGTTTGCAAATCGGAACAGTTCTAGAAGTTTCGGGCGACGTCACTAAAGAAGATCGAGCACCTGGCGGTGCCGAGATTCACGAGCCAAAGTTAAATGTTCTAGTTCCGGTGACCGACGAGCCCCCAATCGAAATCGATAAGCCTATTAGTCACAAGTCAGAAAACCTCGATACGCTGCTCGACTATCGTCCGCTGACCCTGCGTAACCTACAAGAAAAAGCTATTTTTAAAGTTCAGGCAACAGTCTTAAAGGCTTTTCGTGAGTTTTTTGCCGACAACGATTTTACAGAGATAAATAGCCCCAAGCTTTTGGCCGAAGCCACCGAGGGCGGAGCCGAAACTTTCAAGCTAGACTACTTCGGCAAAACCGCCACGCTTGCACAATCGGCTCAGTTTTATAAGCAAATGATGGTCGGTGTTTTTGAGCGAGTCTTTGAGACAAACCCAACTTATAGAGCCGAGCCAAGTGCCACGACTCGCCACATGACCGAGTACATAACAATTGATGCCGAGATCGGGTTAATTGAGTTTGAAGAACTCATGAACTACGCCGGCGACTGCCTGGCTTACATAATCAAGACCGTCCAGTCTGAGTGTGCCCAGGAACTAAAATCTTGGAACGTGCAGTCCTTTACATTGCCAGAGAGTGGCAAAGATATTCCGCGACTTACCATTACTGAAATCCACGAACTTTTCTTACAGGCTACTAAAGAAGATCACACCGGTGAGGATGATTTGGCGCCCGCTGAAGAGAAATGGATTTGCGAACACGCCAAGAAAAATCTCAATTCCGAAGCCGTGTTTGTTGTAGGTTGGCCGGCAAAAAGTAAAACCTTTAAGTTTTATCATCGGGCAAACGAACAAGATCCTGAACTTGCTGATCGCGCCGACTTGCTATTCCGCGGAGTCGAGATCACCACCCTTAGCATGCGCGAAAACCGCTACGACAAGCTAATAGAACAACTCAAAGCCAATGGCGGCGATCCAGATAGCGCCGGTTACGCACCGTTACTTAGCGCCTACAAGTACGGCATGCCACCGCACGGCGGGTGGGGTTGGGGACTAGAACGAACCGTGCAGCGTATTTTAGGACTCAATAACGTCAAAGAAGCCACGCTTTTCCCACGGGATATTAATCGACTGAGCCCGTAGCTATGAGTAATAGGATACTAATAACCGATAGCTTATTTATTAAAGAGGAACATGCTAGAAAGCTGACTGATGCGGGTTTTGAGGTTGAGCGATTAGACAAACCGGCCGCCACAGAAGATGAACTATGCGCAGCCGTAAAGGGTAAAGCTGGTTACATTTTAGGCGGCGTAGAAAAGGTGACAAAGAAAGTCATTGAGTCCGCCGATCAACTCAAGGCAATTGTATTTACAGGCACAGCTTGGGATGGATTTATTCCAGGGCACGAGCTTGCTACCCAAAAAGGGATTGCCATTGGTGCTGCGCCCCACCTGAATGCTTACGCGGTTGCCGAGTTTGGCTTTGCAACTACCCTGCTAATGACCCGCGACTTGATTGGTTTGCAGCGAGGAGGCAATAAGACATTTGAAACAACTAAGTCATTGCCAGATTTAAAAATAGGCATCGTGGGGCTCGGACATATCGGCAGACAGTACGCACAAATGGTTAGAGGCGCGGGTGCTAAACGCCTTTTTTATTACAACCGAAGCTCTCGTCCTGAATTCGAGAAAGAATTAGACATAAAGGCTCTTGATAAGGACCAGTTATTCGCAACCTGTGATGTCATCTTTGTAGCCCTTCATGTTGGTGCCGGGAAGCACTATATAGACCGAGATGATATTAATGCTATGAAGTCGAACTCACTGTTGGTTTCTATTGCCGACCCACTACTATTCGATCTTGACGCACTTCACGCTCGCTTAGTAAAAGATGAAATAAGAGGCGCATTTGACGAAAATATTAAAGAAGAAAGATTTACGAAGTTACCTCTTGATATTTGGTACACACCAAACGAATCTTCAGCCTTTAATACCGGCAGAACAGTTCAAGAAGTAAGCGACAGTTGTGTGGATACAATGATCAATTTATTAAATACTGGCGAAGATAAGTATTTAATGAATCCTGATTATAGAAAATGAAGCACGCCGATCAGCAACGCATTTGGGACGAGGAGCATGCAAATCCAACTGTTTTAATGCCAATGGATGAAGAGCGGCCGTCGGGTGCGATCGAACCCTTTTATGAATACATGCAAAGTTTGCCTGAGGCCGACAGTTATCAGACTGGTTTTGAGATTGGCTGCGGCAAAGGCCGAAACGTAAACTGGCTGGCTAATAAAGGTCTTGACGTCACTGGCTTAGATTTTTCGCCCAACGCAATAGCCGAGGCCCAAAAGCGAGCCAAGGCCCAGCATCTGAGCAGCGCCCACTTTATTGTTCATGACGTAATCAACCGTCTACCTTTTGCCGACGCTTCTTGCGACTTTGCCATAGATTGCTATGCCAGCACCGACATCGAGAAGATTGCCGGACGGCAAAATGCTCGAGCCGAAATTACTCGCACACTGCGCTTGGGCGGCTTGTACCTGCTTTGTGTTATGGCCAGCGACAGTGAGTTTCACGAACAGATGGCACAAAAATATCCCGGCGATGAGCCTGGAAGTTTTCATCACCCAGAAAACGGCAAGTTTGAAAAAGCCTTTAGCGATGACGAGATTAGCGATAACTTTATTGGTCAGGAATTTACCGTCGCTAAACGCGAAATTTATGAACGACAAACCGAGTTTGCCGGCCAAGCCTACAACACCCGGATGCACCTTCTGATTATGAGAAAAAACTAAACCTGTTCTAAACAAACCGCTAACGGTATACTGCTAGCATGCCAGAAAAAGACCTAGAGCCGAACGCAGACAAGGAAGAAACGTCGGTTGCACCAGAACCTGAAGAAACTCAGGACGATTCTGATGTTACCGAATCGGACGAGGATCAAGACGACTCCGAACTAGCAGAGGCCTTCGAGGATAAAGATAACGATAACGATAATGATGCTGACGAGCAAGAGTCAGAAGAACAGACCGAGGATGAGTCAGATGAAAAGTCAGATACAACGTCAAATAAAAAGCCCAACGTCTTTAAGCGTTTTTGGGCTCACAAGAAGCTTCGTTACAGTGTAATAATCGCTATCTTGGCCGTAACCGGACTAATGATATTTGTGCCTAGTGCACGCTTTGCAACACTTGGCGCGCTGGGTTTTAGAGGTACGGTGATAGTTACCGTCAAAGACGCCGAGACTAGCCAGCCACTTAAAGATGTAAAAGTTTCGATCAATGGGCAAGACTCGAGTACTAACGAAGAAGGTTTAGCAACTATTAACGAAGTTAAACTGGGCAATCATAATCTAGAAGTTTCTAAAACGGCTTACGCTACCAGCTCCCAAACTTTGACAGTTAGTGTCGGTGATACCAGGCCTGACGAAGTTTTGTTGGCTCCTACCGGAACACCGTTTACATTTAACGTGACCGACTGGATATCAGACGCGGCCATTGTTAAAGCCGAAGTTAGCTATCAAGATAGTAGCGCGTTTTCTGACGAGGACGGACAAGTTCGATTAACTGTGCCACCGCTTAACGAATCTGAGTTTATCGTTTCTATTAAGGCCGAGGGTTTTAAGCCGGCTGAGGCCAAGATTCAAGCCAGCGTAGTCGAACCCACCAGCGTTAAACTTGTGCCCGTTGGTAAACGAGTGTTTATATCCAAGCGGGGTGGGGTCTACGATTTGTATAAATCTGACCTCGACGGTAAGCGCGAGCAAAAGCTTGTAGCCGGAACTGGCAAAGAGCGAGATGAACTGGCCTTAAGTGTTAACTACAAAGCTAACCGTGCCATCTTGGTTTCTAGCCGTGAAGGAAAACGAAACACCAACGGTGAGCTAATGGATGGAATTTTCTCGGTCGATCTCAAAAGCGGTGAACTAACAAAAATTGCCGAGGCTTACCGAATTCAGTTGATCGGCTGGGTTGGAGATGCGGTTGTTTATACAAAATATTCATATCTTGCCCCCGTCAATAAACAGTATGTGATCAGTTCTTATAACGTAAGTGACGGTGCTACTGCCAATATTGCTAACGCCTCTGGTTTTAGCGACATTTTAACAACTGATAGCTACGTTTTTTACATACCGGTTAGCTATAGTACCCCTGCAATCAAGCCATACCTTTACCGTAAAGACGTTAACGGCACAAATCGAACCATTATTCGAGCTTCCGAGACTTGGAGTGTGTTAAGGCAGGGCAGCAACAGCCTAATCATTAGTGCACCTGACAATACTTGGCTAGAAGCAGACTTAACCGGCGCTAACTTGCTAACCCTAGACGGACCTCCGGCGCGCGCTTACCGCTCAGTGTCTCATCTTTATGTAGCTAATCCCGACAGCAACGAATCACTTTGGGTTGATCAGCGCGACGGCAAAGGGGTGCTCTTGCTCCATAAGCCCGGAACTCCCGATAGCAGCGACAAGGCCCTAGTCCGACAATCTGGGCTTCGCACTCCAGTGGCCTGGGTCGACAACACACGCGTGATTTTTAGGGTTAATACCGATCAAGAAACCGCCGACTACATCGTCAGCATAAACGGCGGCGAGGCAAAGAAAATTAGCGACGTTAGCGACGTAGGCTCAGAAGATCGCTATCACTACTATTACTAAGACTGATTTCTTTTCAGAATGAACCGA
The DNA here is from genome assembly GCA_041751215.1 of Saccharimonadales bacterium (SeqCode). Taxonomy (GTDB): domain Bacteria; phylum Patescibacteriota; class Saccharimonadia; order Saccharimonadales; family JBGSXW01; genus JBGSXW01. The sequence continues at coordinate 218,778 of JBGSXW010000005.1, forward strand.
AGTGTCTTTGTCGCTCCCGCGACGGGGGTATTGCCACTTTTCATAAAGTGGCTCAAAACTCCCCCGCTAACTACCAAAACACTCTTGAAACTAGTTCAGCCAGACCTCGGGTAGCTGCGGAGTCCGTCCGAACAGTCCTCGCTACGCCGGGCTTTGGCTTCCTAGTCTCAGAGGTTTTGGTAGAGGCGGTAAGGAGAAAATGCACCGGACCGAGTAATGATAGAATAAGGGTATGTCTAAGCTACTAGCAGCAGATGAAATTCAAACGAACTTGGCGAAGCTTGATCTTGAATGGGCAACACCTGGGCAAGCTACACTAACCCGAGTTTTTAACTTCGATGACTTTAAGCAAGCTTTAGCCTTTGTAAATAAAATCGGGGACCTGGCCGAAGAGCTAAACCACCACCCAGACATTGAACTTAACTACGGTAAAGTGGTAGTTAACTTGACTACTCATAGCGCCGGCGGTTTAACGAGCAAGGACTTCGAGCTAGCCAACCAGATTGATCAGCTGGTAAGTTAGTCTTCGATCCAGTCTTCAATAACTAGCTTATTGCGGGACTTTTTTATGACTAGCTTCTGGCCGTCTTTCCATTTGAGCTGACGAACTAAAGCAATAGGCAAGGTTACGAAGTAAGAAGGACTATCGGTGTTACCGGTTGTTCCGAGCTTACGAATCTGACGGGTGCGGTTGTTTGGTCTTGGCATCTTACCCTCACTTAGTTTGGTTAATTATATAACTAATTATATAACTTTCAAAACTCTCGGTTTTAACTTATGCGCACAGACTTTGCTATAATTTCAACATGAGAGAAGTAGTAAAAGTTGCAGTAACAGTACCCGAAAAGGACGCCGATAAACTTAGACTGGCTATCGGCAACGCCGGAGGCGGTGCAATTGAAGATTATTCTCACACTAGTCTTTCTGTTAAAGGTGTAGGTCGTTTTAAGCCGCTTGATGATGCAAACCCGACCATCGGCAAGTCTGGCAAGTTTGAAGAAGTAGCCGAGGAAAGAATTGAAGTCACTTGCTTTAAAGACGAGCTAAGCAAAATTATGCAGGCAATTAGAGACAACCACCCCTACGAGGTGCCAGTGATCGACGTCTATCCTTTACTGGCAATTAACGAATAGCGTCTAGCGCCCGGCCGGCACGGTGGCTGGCGTCGTTGCTTTCATCAACAGTTTTTTGAGCTTCTTCGATGGTGCTAGTGTCGGGATTATTGTCGGTGTCAGCCTGATTCTGAGCAGTCATTACGCGGTACGTAAGCAACGAAATCATTCCAACCAGCACAATGATGACGAAGATTATTATGCCGCTCTCATCATTTTTTATATTTGTGCGCTTCATGACGATAATATTACGACTATCTAGCTGGTTTGTCATGTCAAAATGTTTGCGCTTAATACTAAATGCTTAACCTTGCTACTTCTTCAAATAGATACCAGAATAGTTAATTATGAGCTTTGAAGCACCAGAACCGGTTGATCCGAGCGACGTTAGGGCTGTCGCGGGACTAGACCCTCAAGTTAGGGCTTTTCTTGAGGGCATGCTCGCTGACGTTAACTTTGACCCCTCGCAAATTGAAAACTTTTATGCGCTACTGGGCGAAAGCGAATTTGCAGTCGATGCCATAGACGAGGAGGCACGGCGTAGCGATGTTCACTGGTATAACATCCAAGGTTCGTGGTCGGTCTACATTTTTGCCATTGGCATCGAGCCAGAAGGCGGAGCTGGTCACTTTAGACATCGACAATTTGGAAACCAAAATCGCTTTGATCAGGCGGCAACACTGGGCCAAAGTCCAGAAGCTAGAGCAAGACTCTATTCGGAACTAGATGACCGCGATAGCGAATCTATCAGGCAATCACTGGCAGCGTTGTTTCACGCTTATAGCGGCCAGAAACAAATGTTTCCAACTGGACGCAACGAGAACGGGGAGAGATACCTTTAAGACTTTTTAGCGGTCCTTTTTGGTTGGTGAATAATTCTTTGAGGATAAGGGATCTCGATTCCGGCCTTCTCGAACGCAACTTTTATTCGCTTGCGGTATTCGCCGGCTAGCGCCCATTGCTGTGACGGGCGAACTTTAGCAACAACCTTAACTTCAACGGCTGAGTCGGCAAAGTTGTCTACACGCAAGAATTCAGGAGGGTCAATAATGTGCTTAGCCCAATCCTCGTCTTTGGCCATGGCTTGACCGACTTCATTTATGACCTTGGTGACTTTATCGATATCAGCATCGTAACTAACGCTGATGTTTAAGTTAAGATTTGCGTACTCCATGGTTAGGTTTGTCGCCACGTTTATTAGACCGTTTGGTACGTGATGAACGTGGCCGTCTAAGTCTCTTAGTACAGTTTCTCGTAGGGTTATTTTGCTAACGACACCATCAACTCCTGCTATCTTAACCACATCGCCAACACGGTACTGGTTTTCGAGCACAATAAAAATGCCGTTAGAAATGTCTTTAATCATCGCTTGGGCTCCCAGCCCAATTGCAATCGCGGCCGCACCAGCTCCAGCGATCAAGGCAGCTAGGTCAACTCCTAGCAAGTAAAAAATTATCGCTCCACCGACCAGCCAAGATAAAAAGTGAGATGTGGCCTCAACCATGCTAAGGATGGTGTTGGCACGCTGCTCGACGTCGTGCTTATTGGTAAATGAACCACGTTCTATGGCGTGGTGGACTGCTCGAGAGGCAATCATCATGCCAAAGTGTCGAACCACCGCAACTACTAACAGGACTATGCCGATTTTTAAGCCAGTTGACGACAGCCATTCTAAGGCATCAGTAAAAATCTGTTCAATTGCTGGTACATCTTCCATCACCATTAGTTTATCATGGAGGTAAAAGGGAGAGCTTTATGAATTTTAATGATTATCAAAATAAAAGTGCTAAAACTATGATTGTTGAGGGCCCGGGCTTAACCAGGCTGTATTACTGCGCACTAGGCTTGGCAAATGAGAGTGGAGAAGTGGCCGGAAAAGTTAAGAAAGTAATTCGTGACCGCGACGGAAAAGTGGACGACGAGGCTAAAAGTTTAATCGGTGCCGAACTCGGAGACGTTTTGTGGTATCTAGCTCGCCTAGCCGACGAAATCGACTTAAAGCTAGACGACGTAGCCCAGGAGAATTTAGACAAACTTTTATCAAGGCTAGACAGAGGTACGATAAAGGGCGACGGTGACAAGCGTTAAGAGATTTTTCATTTGTTTTTCATCCTACGCTAAGCAAACTTTAGCTAAAGTTGCATTGAAGGTAGGTTTGCCCCCTGGGAGGGCGGGGCTGTGCCAAGAAGCCAAGAGGTGCTATGGCTGGTCGTAACATGCAACAACGAGTCAGAGAGTTCAATGAGCTTAGCAACTGCTTTAGCGAACTCCGCCCGCCAAAAGACTGGCAAGTTATTTTTGGGAACGAACACCCAATTAATCTAGAACTGGGCTGTGGAAAAGCCGAAGTCAGTGTCGCTCTGGCTAGTTTGCACCCAGAACACAATTTTGTTGGAGTTGATCTTAAGGCCACCAGACTTTGGCGACCAGCTAAAACCGCGCTAGCAAATAACCAAACCAACCTAGCTTTTTTGCAGCTACACATTTTAACGCTTGGTGAGTTTTTTGCCGATAATTCTGTTGATTCGATCTGGATTACGTTTCCCGATCCATATCCCAAAGCCAGGCAAGCCAAGCATCGAATGCTAAACAATAACTTCCTAGACCTTTACAAACAGCTTTTAAAGCCCGGCGGGTCGGTTAACTTTAAAACCGATAACTTAAAATTGTTTGAGTATTGTCTAGAAGTACTAGCTGAGCGCCCAGACATAACAACTCATGAACTGTCTTTTGATTTGCACAACAGTGATCTGCCGGCTGCCACCAAGATCGAAACAACTTACGAAAAAAAGTTTCGAGCAATGGGTGAGACTATTAACTATGTTCAGTTTACGTTTTCTTAAAGTTTTTATTAAAGTTTTCCCGGGCCCAATCGTCCAAATCTCCGGCCGCCATCAATATTACAATTCCCTGTGATCTAAAGCTATCAATGTTTTGCTTGAGATCTTCATTCATGTTCGCTTCTTGATAGCTTGGCCCGGGGCTAAGTCCGCTAATCATCTCGGTAGGAGTCAAAACGCGCTTGTTATCCTCTCGACTTAAGTAGGTCGGCAGCCAATAGACTTGGCTTGCGGCTGCAAAACAGTCTTGGTATTCGTTTTTAAGTTCGTGCTGGCGCATGTTTTGGTGGGGCTGATACACCACACAGATGTCCTTGCCGAGCTCAGACAAGGCCTGCAGGGTGGCTTTGATCTCAGCCGGGTGATGGGCATAGTCGGTATAGAGATTGCTAGCTAGGAGCTCCAGACGTCGCTCGGTTCCTGGGAAGCGATTTAAAGCGTCGGTAACTTTGTCGTAAGGAGCCAGCTCTAGATCTGTTATGGCCGTTCTAACTAAAGCCGCATTTTGTCGATTATGATCGCCCAGTTGCTCCAAACCCTCTAGGCTTGGCGCCCCCATTTCTAGCATGTGCCGATTGTCAGAAGGCTTTAGCTGCAGGTAGTTGGCGATTTGTTGCCACGTTATTACTTTTAGTGATTGGTCGGCAAACTGGTTAAAGGCTTGTTTGTAGTCATTGACTGTCGGGTAGATGTCGGCGTGATCGTAATCGACTGCAGTTAAGATTGATAGTTCCGGCCTAAAGGCAAGAAAGTTGCGATCATATTCATCGGCTTCATAAACAAAGTAACTACTATCTTCTCTAAATTGCCCGTTCGGGCCAAAGCTGATGTGCGTGCCGATTGAGTAGCTAACTGGGATGCCAAGGTCTTTAAAAGCCCAAACCAACATGGCCGTAGTCGAAGTTTTACCGTGCGTGCCGGCAATCGCAATTAAGTTGAGCCCGGTCTCTTTGATTAAATTGGCAATGAATTCATCGCGCTTACTGGTTTTAACGTTGTTTTCTAATGCAAATTTAAGCTGAGGATTATCTTCTGGCAGGGCCGAGCTGTAGACGAACCAATCAATCGGCTGCTCCTTGTGCAGCTGAGCAATCGAATCAGCAGTCTGGTCGAGGATGACTTTAATCCCGTCAGCCTCTACGCCGTCGGTGTACCGACTTTGGCTAAGATCAGAACCACTAACCTTGTAGCCCACATCTTTAGCGATCCGAGCTAGAGGACCGATCGCCACTCCGCCTACGCCGGCAAAGAATATGTGCGTATCTTTTGGGCTCTGTTTCATGATTACATTTTATCCTAACGGTGCTAATTCGCGACGAAGCGCGCATGACTTAAAGTTCGTATCAATATTTGCGACCCTCATGACTAAACAGGGAACTAGCTAAATAGGGTCTAATTATACTTCACTCAGAGTGTATACTAAACTTAAGCATTAGCATGAATAAGCTCAAAAACATCTTAGAACAGGTTAAACTTTGGCAGCTCATGCTTGCCTTTGTTGTTTCGTTGCCAATTAGCGCTTGGTTGCTTAGACAAAACAATCTCGAGATGATCGAATTACGAGAAGCAGTAATTTTAGCCGACGAAGCAACCGGGGACATTGAGCAAGTTGAGCCAGCCTTAATCGATCTTCAAAATTACGTTACAAGTCATATGAATACCGATTTAGGGCAACCTCTTGAATTGCCTGGAGTTTATAACAGGGCGGTTAAGCAAATTCAAAATAATCTAAAGAGCGACACGGTAAAGCGTGCTTACCGACAGGCCGAACTGCAGTGTAGTAGGCCAAGCATTCCGATTAGCAACCAGGCTCAGTGTATTCAAGATTATGTTATTAGTCGCGGAGGACCAGCCGCTCAGTCACTAGTATTCCCGCCCAAAGAGCGCTTTAGCTATTCATTTATTTCGCCTAGATGGTCGCTCGATCTTGCGGGACTCAGCGTCTTAATCAGTGCCCTGCTGGGTCTGGCGATCATCGGCCAGTTGTTACTAGAGTTTGCTGCTCCAAGAATTGCTCGCTCACTAACCGATGACGATTTGAGATAGATTATTCTGAGTCTTTTTGATCGACGTACTTCTCGATGGCTTCAACAACTTTGCTGCTGTCCTGGCTCTTGAGGTTTTCCCAGAACATAACGCTTTCGCGGCTAAAGACAATTGTGTCTTCGGGGCCATGGAGTTCGTTACCAAGTTTTACTAGAGTGATCTTTGGCTGTTGCTCGCCGGCTTCTTTGCCTTTGGGTTGAATTTGCTGCTCAATTTGCAAGTAGTAAACATCTTCTAGGGTTAGCCAGCTGCTGTCGACGCTAGAGATTTTACCAAAGTAGACTTGCCGACCATCGTTTAGAAAGACGGCCTGGTATTGATCTTTATTAACTAGCGATCCAGGGTTAGTGCTGAGGTCATCGCTGCTATTTACAATAGCGTAACCTACAAATGCAGTGACGGCGACTGAAACTACAATCAATGAAATCACTAAAAGCTTGCCAATAACACCAGACTTCTTAGCGGTGGCCGATGCCATTTCGGAGAATGTTTCTCCGTTGTTACGATTCTTTGATTGGTCACCCTTTGGTGCTCTAAATCCTTCCATCACCCCTCCTAATTAGGTTGCTTGTGGTCAACCAACAGTTTAGCGTAAAAGCACTACCACAATCAATGCTTACTTTCTTAGAGTCCCAATACTGATGAAGTGTTTAAACTTTAAATAAGAAAACCGGCGGATTTTTGGTCCGCCGGTTTATGTTTGTTTGCGCTTACTGTTATACGCCTAGGCGCGCTTAAGAGTCAAGAAGCCATTGCGTGGGTTCTCAACAACTTGGCGGTCGCTAGGTACAGCGTCGACTGCATCACCAGGACGCTCGTCCTTGGCAAAGTAGTAAATTCTCTGTTCCTTACCACCACGTAGGACAACGTCCTTAGCGTGTAGATAGTACGTCACCCCTTTAGAGTTTGTGTGTGAATACGCCATGTCACCTCCTTAAAGTTTCTTGCGTACCCCTAAAATACGCTCGGCTCGGAGCCTTTGTCAACTAAATTCTCAGATCAAGGATTATTTCTTGAGTGGTTTTAACAGAGGCCAGAAGCGGCGGAATAATCCGCAGTTTAATTCCGGAAATTTTAGGGCTTTAGCGACAGGTAATAGAGCGCTATACTGGCTGGGAAATGACTAAAAAATCAAGCAAATCGGCCAAGCGTGACGTCGTAGTTGTTAAAGATCTTAAGAAGACCTACGGCAAAAAAGACGTCGTTAAGGGTGTTAGCTTCTCGGTTCATGAAGGCGAAATCTTTGGAATTCTTGGCCCGAATGGGGCGGGTAAAACGACTACGCTTGAGATGATCGAAGCTTTGCGTCCGATCGATGGCGGCTCGGTTACGCTAGCTGGGATCGATGTAGCGGCAAATCCAATGGCCATTAAGGAAGTAATCGGCGTCCAACTTCAGGCCAGCGCTTTCTTTGAAAAGCTCAATCTTATCGAACAGCTTAATATGTTTGCCGCGCTTTACGGTGATACCGTTGACCCTAAGCAGCTGCTCGAAGAGGTCCAGTTAAGCGACAAGGCTAAGAGCTACGTTGAAACCATGTCCGGTGGGCAGAAGCAACGTTTTAGCATTGCCAGTGCACTTGTTCATAAGCCTAAAGTGCTGTTCCTAGACGAGCCGACAACTGGGCTGGATCCGCAGGCTCGGCGAAATCTCTGGGACCTTATCAAGGGCGTAAAAAAGAAGGGCATCACCGTCATCATGACCTCTCACTACATGGAAGAAGCGCAGCTGCTCTGTGACCGTGTGGCAATTATGGACGATGGCAAAATTGTTGCGCTCGATTCGCCGTCTAAGTTGATCAAAGACCTGCTAGATTCTGGCTTTAAGAAATCCCAGCATGTAGAACAGGCCGATCTAGAAGACGTATTTATTCAGCTGACGGGTAAGGATCTGAGGGAATAGCATGACTAGGCGATATCTAATCGGCGTAAGATCGTTAACCATCTCTTACATAAAGCGCTTTTTCCGCGACAAAATCGCGCTATTCTTTGTGTTTCTTTTCCCGCTGATGTTTTTGCTAGTTTTTGGCGCGCTCAACCGCGATGAAGGCGGCATTAGTTTTGAAGTGGCGTTGATTAACAAGTCTCAGAGCCAATTTGCTACGGAATTTGTAGCTAATTCCAAGGAGTCAACATCGCTCAAACTAAACGAGGAAATAACCGATATCGAGGACGCCAAGGAACGCATGGGCCGCGGCGAGCTTGATAGCATCATTGAGCTACCAGAGACTTTCGGTAATCCAAACACTGATGGCCTGCCGAGTGGCGAGATGATCGTTTACTACGAAGAGGCTAACCCTCAAACAGGCAAAACACTCGCTTCGGCCCTTCAAGGCGAGTTAGACGTAATTAACCGCAAACTAACTAAGGTTAAAGATCCGTTTGTGGTTAAAACTCAATCGACGGCAACCGCTAACCTGAGTTCGTTTGACTATGTATTCTCGGGCTTGCTTGGATTTTCATTGCTTAGCCTTGGGATCTTTGGAATGGCCAACAGCTTTCCGGCCGAGAAAAAGACTGGCGCCCTGCGTCGACTACGCGTTGCACCAATCGGCGCCTCGCAGCTTATTTTTGCAAACGGACTAAGCTATCTGGTTAGTGGTCTGCTCAGTGCAGCGACTATGGTGATAGCGGCGTTGGTGATCTTTGATTTCAATATGCGCGGCGATTATCTGAGCTTGTCGTTGTTTGTGATTATCTCAATTGTGATGTTGTTTGGTTTCGGTCTAGCCATTGGTGGTTGGGCAAAGAACGAAAACCAAGCCGCACCACTTAGCAATATCGTCGCCTTTCCAATGATGTTCTTGTCGGGAGTCTTTTTCCCTCGATTCTTGATGCCAGAATGGCTGCAAATGGTTACCGATTATCTGCCTTTAACTCCAGTTGTCGATGGCTTACGCGAGATAACTGCCGAGGGAGCAACAATTCTTGACCTCGGGCCAGAGTTGGCAATTATGGCGGGCTGGATTTTGGTTATTTACTTTGTTGCTATTCGCGTCTTTCGCTGGGAGTAGAAGATTGCCACTTTTTAAAAAGTGGCTCAAAACTTTCCCGCTGCTACCAAAACACTCTTGAAACTAGTTCAGCCAGAGCTCGGGTAGCTGTGGAGTCCGTCCGAACAGTCCTCGCTACGCCGGGCTCTGGCTTCCAAGTCTCAGAGGTTTTGGTAGGGGCGGGCTCTAGCTTAATTCTCCCCTGCCTGCAGGCAAGCTTGCATTGCATCGCTGAAAAGTGGTCAGTAACAATATCGTCATTCCTGCGCTCCTAGCTTCAGATGTTTTGGTAGGGGCGGGGTTGAGTTATAATCACAAAACTATGAATATTTGGCAGGAATTAAAGAAACCATTTTTCGTATTGGCGCCGATGGACGACGTTACGGACACTGTGTTCAGGCAAGTGGTTGCTGAGTGCGCCCGACCTGATTTGTTTTTTACTGAGTTTGTCTCGGTTGACGGGCTGCAGTCCAAGGGACGGGAAGCGCTTCTGAATAAACTTAAATTCACCGACCAAGAGACCCCACTGATTGCTCAGATTTGGGGCATGAATCCAGACAACTATGCTAAGACTAGCAAGCAACTTTACAAGATGGGTTTTGCAGGCGTTGATATAAACATGGGCTGTCCGGTTCCGAAGGTGATAAAACTAGGCGCCTGCTCTGCGTTAATGAAGGATCGGCCCTTAGTTACCGAGATCATCCAGGCCACCAAACAGGGCCGACTGCCGGTTAGCGTTAAAACCCGCCTTGGCTTTAACGAGATTGATTTGAGTTGGATCGAGTTTTTACTTGAGCATCAATTAGCTGCTCTGACTATCCACGTTAGAACCGTAAAAGAACTCTCTAAAGCTCCGGCCAAGTGGGAGTTATTGCCCGAGATCATTAAACTACGAGACAAAATTTCGCCCGAAACCTTAATTATTGGCAACGGAGACGTGTTAAGCCACAAACAGGGCCTAGAGCTGGCCGCGGAAACTGGCGTGGGCGGTATTATGATCGGCCGCGGAGTGTTTCAGGATCCGTATGTGTTTACACCAAAATCGCCGTGGCCAAAGCAGGATAAGAGCGCTCGACTTAAGTTGTTTGCTCGACATCTCGATCTGTTTATTGACACTTGGAATGGCAATCAAAATCCGGCAGCATTAAAAAAGTTTGCCAAGATTTACATCAACGGATTTGCTGGCGCTTCGGATCTAAGGTCAAGGCTAATGGACTGCAAAACTGCTCAAGACATGAAGACTCTTGTGCTTAGTGAAGTTTAAGTTGGTAAAATTATCTAATGAGCGAACAGTGGCGCTTTATAGATCCCAACTTTGAGTTAGCCGAGGCAATCGACGGCTTTGAACTCGTGGTTCATCCTAGTGAGACTGTTTTTAGACCTAATGCCGAACTTTTGCCGGATAGCGAAGTCGATGAGCGAGCAGTCATAGACGCGCTAAACGGAGTGGAATATGCTGTCGCGACTCCCGATGCTGGATACCGTTTCTTAGGTAATCGAGACCTGCCTCACATACGAAACATGGCAGCCTACCTAGAGGGTTCAAGAAAGCGAGCCGCTAAGGATCTTGACCAAGATTATGATTCCGATCGTATCTGGAACAATCAGCAAGCAGCCGAGCGATCAGTTAGGCGCTTCCACCAAGATGACCTTTCCATGCGAGGTTTAGCTGCCCAGTGGCAGCACGATTTACTATTTGAAGCTATTTGGTCTTTTGATGATAGAACCAAAACGCAAACGGATACCAGCGAAGCAAAAACTAGGCCTCGCCCAGAGGGCTACAACCTAGAAGAGCTCATCGGTATAGAGCTCATCAGGCGCATGCTCAATGACTTTAATGACGCCGCAGCTCGGCGTCCTTCGGCCCGTGACGAGCAGTTTGTTAACAAAGAAAACCTTAGCCTGTTAGAGCGAGGCTTAAATCAGGCGGTTGCCCTTAATGATCTTGATATGCTAATGAGATTTAGTACTGTAGCTATGGCCCACTATGAAAAGAAAGCTCGGTGCATATACCTGGAACTGGTTCGCTTAACAGATTCTCGCAAAGGCGGCACTGAGCGACGAAGTCCAGAGGTCAGAGAAGCAGTGTTCTTGTATCAGCAGGAACGCCAGCATGTGCGAAGGCAAGTTCCCTCTCGGTATAGCGCATCATAAGCCGCTAGCTGCCCAGAAACTCTCCAGCTAAAGTGCTACAACTGTGTAAAGAACTGTCTGAGTATAGGTATCGGGAGCAACCCCGAAGTCAGCTCGAGCTCCATACCAAACGTAGGTTGTGTCGCCTAAGGTTGCACTTGATGACGTGGTCTTGATGGTTGCCGCGCTACCAAGCAGGGGCATGCCAGCAAAAGTGAGACTAGATGACGGCTGATTAGTAACGGCAGAGGTTGGGCCAGCCCCAAAACCAGAGAAATCATCAATTCTATAGCCCCACTCATTGCCCGTTAAAACACTCGGGCTTGCTGGGGTTCCAGAAACAGCCGTCAGCTCATCGACTACTCCTTCAAGGGAGTTTTCTGTAGCTGATGATGATTCGAGTGTCATGGTATAGCCTGCAGAGCTGTTTGTGATAACGTTGACTTCATCTTCATCAATTGTAATGACACCGTCTACGGTTGGCTCGACCGTTAGGCTAACATTACTTATAGTTGCTATGCTAATTTGGCAAGCATCGTTGTAACTGCACCGCCCGTACATACTGCGCCCGTACAAGCTCGCGGAGGTAAGTTCATTCTGGGCAACGACTAGTCCACTCAACAGAACAAACCCCAAAACAAGCCTTGATAACGGTCTCTTCATGAGCACTATGTTACCATGCTTATGTATTACAATAGTAGCGATAATCAGGGGAGAAGCAGCGATGCAGAAGCACTTTGAAGCATTGTCACAGCGACACATGACTCGGAGAGAATTTCTCCGCAACGTAGGCTTAGTCACATTATCCATTATTGGCGTCGGACGCTTCATAAAGTATTTGGACCAGCCTGGAAAAACTCCAAGCGGCCCAACAAGAGGCTATGGGCGCAACTCGTTTGGTGGCCGCGGCCGCAAAGCCGTCAAAGCCCAGTCAAAAACTTAGTAACTTATATCTGTGAAAAAGTACTTTGAGAGGTGTTTTTCTGCTAGAATAATGCTAATGACTTGGGGAAACAAATAATGCCTAGACTACCCATACCTGGTGGCGACGAAGATACTTGGGGTGATATCCTCAATGAGTTCTTAGAAGTTGAGCATAACGCTGACGGCACTCAAAAGACAGTGGCTGTCACAAAGGGCGGTACAGGGCGAACCACCGGTACTACAGCCTACGGTATTATTGCTGCCGGTACGACCGACACTGGAGCTCAACAAACCATCTCGCCCGGCTCAAGCGGCCAAATCCTAAAGTCCAACGGTGCTAGCGCGCTGGCTTCATTCCAAACTGGCGCACCAGGGGACGTGGGCTTGGGCAACGTTACCAACGACCTGCAGCTCAAAGCAGCTGATCTTGATATTGACGATACGCTAGCGGCCAATAGTGACACTAAAATTGCCAGCCAGCAGGCCACCAAAGCCTATGTAGATAACTTGACTATCGATACTGCTCTCAGCACCGCTGGCCAACTACTAAAGTCTACTGGCCCAAGCACACTTCCAGCTTTCTCTACTGGCGCACCAGGCGATGTGGGGCTTGGTAATGTTACGAACGACCTCCAACTGAAAGCCGCTGATCTTGATATCGACGATACGCTAGCGGCCAATAGTGACACTAAAATTGCCAGCCAGCAGGCCACAAAAGCCTACGTAGACACTAATGTTTCTGGCATTGACGCAGACATCACTACCCTCGAGTCCAAAACTACACCCCTTGATGGTGGCATCTATTTGCGTGACCCCAATTTGCAAGCCTGGTTTGATGATATCGATGATCCGGTGGCTAACCCTGTCGACCTGGTGGTTATTGGTGACTCTATTGCCCAGCTTTCTGCCTGGCCAGACGTATTGTATGGACAGCTGGCCACTCGATTCAACGTGAATAACAGCAAGACAGTTACTCCAATCGTTGGTTTAAGACACCCCGCCTCAGGTATTGGCATCCCCAAGTTCACCTCTACCATTAACGGCACCCAGGTAAGCGGTGCTGGGTCTGGTTTTGCCGGTTGGGCAGTGACTATGACTAATGGCCAGTCTAACGAAACAGTTCATATCTGTGATGGGGTATTTATTATCTGGACAGAAGGTACTGGATCACTAATAGTGAAGGATGGTGGGTCTGGCGGTAGCACTGTTGCTACTATTGACACCAGTACTGGCAGTGGCTATAGCAACATTACGTCTATAGATCTTACGACCTACGCCAGCCACACTATTTACATAGAGTCTTCTGGTAACACCAAGCTTGAGGCTGTTATGCCAACTGTAGGGAACCGAACGGTGGGAATTCGCGTCTGGCGGGCTGCTCACGCTGGGTACACCACCGCCGGTTTTAACGATCAGCCGGAGTACGCTCTTGATTTTATTGATAAACTCAAAGTTCTTTCGGGTAGAGAGCCTCACGTAATCGTGGCCACCGGCTATAACGACGCTGACGGTGCAACCTACGAAACTGAGATAACCGAACTGATTACCACCATTCAAACTAAAACTACCGGCTCAATTGCTCTTTGGGTACCTTGGGGTAGGGCCGTGCCACAAGAGCGTCCAACACGAGCCAAACAGATAGCTGAAAGCATGGGGTTGGGTCTAATTGATGCCAACAGAGCCTTCGGGAGTGTCTCCAGTGTTGCAGATTTAAACAACCTATCGGATGATCACATTCATCCCAATAACAATGGTGTTGCAGCTCTCGCCACGCAGGCGCTGGCGGTATTAAGTGGCGATCCACTCGGCTCGCTCGTGACCATGATTCAGGGCAACACTGGTCTACAGTTTCGTGGCAACCTAACCGGTAACGTTACGGGTAATGTGACTGGTGCCTTTGACCTGGACTTAGGGGCAACAGGACGCTTGCAAGCAGCTAATATATTCGGTTATCCTGGATTAACGCTACATAACGACTCGGCTGACGCTCAAGCATCAATGGCCTTCTACCCAGCCGGCCTAGCCGCATTCTTGTCTTATCCAGCTGCATCACTTGCTTTTGGAGCTGGTGGAGCTACGTCACTTGATGTAGCGTTGTCTCGGTCTGCAGCAGGAGTTTTAACAGTCTATGGGGGGTCTGGCGCATCCCTCGGAAATATTGTGACAAGTTTAATTCGAAATAGCGCTGGTTCACCAGAATCAGTAGTCAGCGCACCAGTTGGTGCAATCTGCCACGACACCACAAACGGTGATTTATACGTGAAAGAATCAGGCACGGGCAATACAGGTTGGGTGGCTTTAAGCACAGGAGGGGGTGGTGGATCTGTTTCTGACACCGCATACGCCGACTCATGGAATGGGGTAACAACTGACGCGCCATCAAAGAACGCGGTATACGATGCCCTTAACACCAACGGCAAAGGGTTTGTAAATCACGGCTCAACTGCTAGTACCGCCAGACCGGAAGGCTTCGCATCGGTCGAATGGTACGGTACAGTCGAGCCAGATAACATAGCAGCAGGAGATACTTGGATTGACCCAAGTTAAATAATTATGGCAAAGAGATACGTATATGACGGAACGGATTTAAAACGATTGGACGCACCAATCAGCTTTATGACACCCCTTCTACCCGACAATGTGGATCCAGCTACCACTGGTGTTACTGCAATAACCTGTGTTGGTTCAGCTTCTCCTAATCAGTTTTCTACTCCTGGCTCATGGGTAGAGATAGACGCCTCATTGTCGGCTGATGCAGCCGGAATAATGTTTACACCAAGCGCCAATGTATTCTCCTCAGGCGTTAACACTTCAACTTTGATCCAAATCGGAACCGGTGCAGCCGCCGCGGAAACAGTGTGGGCTACAGTCTGTGTGTCCCAACTCACAACTTCACCAATTCTCTACATACCTGGATACATTGCTGCTGGCACTAGAGTTTCGGTTAGAGTGTTTAGTGCAGCACAGACAAGTAAAAGTGCCAGCATAAAGTACACTTTTGCTTCAGGGTCTAACATTTCTGCTCCGACAACCTATAACGGGGCGAGTCCGGCCTCAAATGCTCAGGGTGTCAGCGTCCCATGGTCTGGAGCGGTCAACACAGAGGGCGACTGGACAGAAATTGTAGCCTCAACCACGGACGACATTGATGTTATTGGTTTATTCGTAGGAACGGCTGGCGACGCTGCGACTGGTAACGCACAGTTTCAGGTAGATGTTGGATACGGCGCAGCTAGCTCAGAAGTTGCCTTAGCCGAGCATGTTACTTTTACCGTCGGAACAGCTGAGCAGCTCACTCCCCAATCAGTAAACGCATTTCAATTGCCAGAAACTATACCAGCAGGTTCGCGTTTAGTCGCAAGACTGCAGACTGGAACAGGTGCATCGGTTTCAGCTGTTGACGTAACCTTGGTAACGGCGAAAAAGCCCTAACTATCAAAGACAACTTAGTTTACGAGCTACACTAGAGCACTTATTAGCAACTTAAAACCACTTCTAACAAGCTGCTCCTGCAGCGCTAAGTAAACAGTAGAATCAACAGCACAATAAAAGCAATCAAGGAAACTAACCTAACAACTCGAGTTAGAGGCACTCCCCAGAGAAGAGTGGTGTTGCTGATTCCAAAATCTGATAACAACCTGACAGCAAAGAACATCACACCCACTAAAAGAATGCTTGTAACAAAGCCAGTCCAATAAACAATTGGGCTAACTAAGCTATCGATAATGGTTGAGGCATTTTTGCTATCAATATCAATACGAAGTTTATCCCACAGCCTCTCAATAGGCGGGACATCTTCAGGCTCTTGCTCGCTCGTTACCACCACGCCTCCATCACTGTCATCGTCCCCAGAGGAAGGATCGGGTACACCGGTATCAATATCTCCACCATCTGAAGGTTGAGCAGCCGGTCTGTATGTTACGACAACAGTACTAACCGAAGAAGTTTGATTACAGCTAAAATATCCTTCAACACGGATCAAGTTGTCTCCTTCCAGTAGTGCAATCGTAGTTTCAAAATCCCCATCGGGTTCAATAGCCAACGACTGTGAATAGCTGTCGTTGATGAAAATGTCAATCTGGGTGGTACGCTGAGTTGTGCCGCCTAAGCCTACATTAGCGGTTGAGACGATACTGTCAGACACCGGCTCCTCTATGGTAATTTCCGGTGTGGATACTTCATCGCACAGTGTTGTGCGCACAGTGTTACTCTCTGCGTGAGCAGTGGAATTTGCTAAGGCAGAGACTCCGAGCATAACCAGTAACAGAGCATAGAAGCCGGTCTTTGTAAGTAGCTTCATGCATCCACCGATTTATTTCTTCTTGTGTGTCGTCCGACGCTTTTGTGCCTGTGGTTTAACTACAAACCACAGGAAGCCTGCCGCGGCTAAGCCTGCAAGTATCCTCATCAACGAAGTTGGGAACAGGATAATCCACTGCTGTTCCAATTCTTCTGTGCCATCGAGCAAGCTTACGGTACCGCTCGCTTTGTAAATTCCAAAATACGGCGCACTATCCCAGTCGAAGACTACTCTTCTGGTTGTGCCTGGCAAGACCAGCACTTGCTGGTTGTTTTCATACTGCTTTTTGCCAAATATACTTGTGTACGTAACGCTAATATCAGATTGGAAGTGAACGTTACCGGTGTTTTCAACACGAATGCTACTGGAAACGGGCTGTTTGGTCTGGAGTGTTTCTACGTCCCAGCTCGCCAGGCTACCCTTTTCAATTATGTCACCGGCGATTGTCATGTAGAGTAGTGACCCGACCCGTTTCTTACGTGCAACACTACTGTCTTCTTCTGGCGGTTGGGTTTCAGCAAACAGCACCGAGTAATGACCGCCTGGAGCGGCGTCATCCGGCACCGTTACGGTGTAGCTTACCTCTACGCGCTGACCTGCCTTAAGTGATATCTTTGTTCGTGCAAACTCGACCCATTGATAAGCCTCGGTGCGCTCGTTAACTTCAGTGTAATTTGGTTCGTAGGCTTCGTTACTAACAGAGAAAGGCCTTGCGTAAAGTAAGAATGTATATGGCACTGTACCGTCGTTGATGATAGTCAGTTTACCTTTGGCTTTTTGACCAGCAGCAAGTTCTGGTCTAGCAATTGCCGGAGAAAGAGTTATTCTCTCTTCGTTTGCCTCTTGAGCGGATGCTCTGTCTGGTATAAAAATCCCCCCTAATATAGCAACGCCAAGCGCTGCAATTATCAGCAGTTTCTTCATTCACAACTCCTTTTCTTTCCTGCAACTACGTTAAAGTATACAGTAAAAACTTCACCAGAAAATCAGTTTGTTGTTGCGGTATAAGTAACAGTATCGCTGTAAGTACCGTTCGGGTTGGAGGTATCGGCCTTAACTGAGTACCAAACTGTTGTGGTGTCGTTCGAAGCAGTTGTACCAGTGGTCTTGATGGTGTTTGCCGCGCCATCGGCTGGTACGCCGGCCCACACAGTAGAGCTGCTGGCAACGTTGTCTAGTGCGGAGTAGCTTCCATCAAAACCACCGACAGTCGCGACAGCGTAGCCCCAGGTATTGTTGGCTAGTGCACTTGGTGAAGCTTGGGTGCCAGCGTGAGCAGGTATGTCGTTGCCGCCGTTAACAAGATCGGTATTGGCATCGCTATCTGCGAGAGTCAAGTTATATCCAGATGCGTTATTCGTCGAAACGGTTACGGTGTCTGAAGCACTGGTTTGTGAACCACCACTGACAGGAGTGACGTTAAGCGTAACGGTACCGGAAGAACTGATGCTGATAACAGATGCGATACTGGCATTAATGGTAGTAGTATCAGAGTCAGTAGCAGCCATAACTGTTACGGGGGTTAGTATTAGTGATCCAAGACCTAAAGAGGCTCCTAGTACTAGTTTGCTTTTTTTACTCATATGATGATCGCTCCCTTTTATGTTGTTCTTCGTATGTTGTTTAGTATAAAACATAAGCTGTTTGGCGGCAATCAGTTTGTTGTTGCGGTATAAGTAACAGTATCGCTGTATGTACCGTTAGGATTGGAGGTATCGGCCTTAACTGCATACCAAACTGTTGTAGTGTCGCCAGCGGCAGTTGTACCAGTGGTCTTGATGGTGTTTGGGGCACCACTAGCTGGCACACCGGCGTAAGTTATCGTGCTGGTTGTAACGTTACTCTCAACTGCACCGCCAGTAGAAAAGCCACCGATGCTGTCTACTCGGTAGCCCCAGGTATTGTTGGCTAGTGCACTTGGTGAAGCTTGGGTGCCAGCGTGAGCAGGTATGTCGTTGCCGCCGTTAACAAGATCGGTATTGGCATCGCTATCTGCGAGAGTCAAGTTATATCCAGATGCGTTATTTGTCGAAACGGTTATTGTGTCCGAAGCACTGGTTTGTGAGCCGCCACTGACAGGAGTAACGTTGAGTGTGACGGTGCCAGAAGAACTGATGCTAATAGTTGAGCCGAGGTTGGCATTAATTGTAGTGGTGTCGGAGTCGGTAGCAGCCAGAACTGTTACGGGTAGTGCAATAACGCCTACCAGCAACAACAATGCGTTTACGCTAAAGAGTTTCAAGATTGATTTCTGATTTGATTGAGCCATGCTCGCTCCTGTTTAAGATATGCTTTATTGTCATTAAACCATAAGCGTCTGTTTTGGTAAAGAATGACGTTTTACAAAAACAGAACGAAGGACGGAGCCATTGACAGATCATAAGCAGTATGGTATATTGCTACTATGACATTACGCTCACCTGAGTCAACCGGCTTCGAACCAGACGCCTACCAAGACGCCAAAGGCAGAACTGACGTTGATGATGCTCAGATTGCTAGGTACCGTGCCGCTGCAGCTGGCCGCCCCGACCAAGATTGGCGCCTCACGGACGCTGAACGCAAAGCAACTCCACCAGGTTTAGAGGGCGCTCGTGCCAAGCTTGGACCGGTTGAGAAGCTTGAGATAAAAGGCTATGACAGCCTTCACTACTACCGCGAATACTCTGGGGACAACCCGACACTAGCTGGTCAGCAAGAGCTGGTGGTTGAAGATCTTGACAGCGACGCTGCCTGAAAATCGCTTAAACTGATATAATCGTAAGCGTAATTAAGAGGTGGACTTGGCGCTTGGTCAGATAGTTGAACCAGCTTTACCCAGTAAGCGAGAAAAGCACGAAATATTTAGTGCGATTTTTGTTATTGTCTTAATTCCGACAGTAATTATGGTGGCAGCCTGGTTGGTACTGGCGGCTCAGCGCGATTTTGCTAGAAGTACAATGTCGAGTTTTGCTGCCTCAACCGCTAAAACTTCTGAACGAGTCCTCAGCCCCGAACTAGATAATCCAGCACAACTTGAGCAGATTGCAGCTCAGCTAGTTGATGAAGATTTGGTTAGAATAATGGTTTTAAAGCCGGTAGGTGATCGCGGCAATCTACAAGTAGTTACAAGTACCGACCCATCCTTTGACAGCAGCTTGCCTGCAGAATCTATTTACAGGCTGGCAAACAGCGAGCAGCGAACAATTACCCGTGAACTTGCTCAGCTTCCGGGAACCGGTTTGCTTTGGCAGGGAGTCACGCCAGTTATCGAGGACGGAAAGGCCATCGCCTTTATCAACAGCACAGTGGTTGTTGAAGACATTGCCCAGTATTCAGATGATTTTGCGGCGCGATTGATTCTTATAAGCACAGCGTTAGTAATCGCCGTGATTTTCTTATTGGCGGCTCACTTCCGAATACTCGACTATGCCGAGCTGATTCAGCAGAAGAAACAAAACGAAAGTTTACGCCGCGACCTGCTTAAGGTGGTTGGTGGAGATGTCCATAAGGCTGTAACTGCACTTAATAAAGACCTCGGCAAATTGGAACAAACAAAAAGTCCAGCCGTAAGAAGGCAGGCGATTGCCGATCTTGAATCTAAGACGCAGGAACTGAGCAAAGACTTGTCGCTATGGAGGGCTGTGAGGGAAGTTGAAGACGGAGATGTTAAATACCAGCTAAAGCATGTGTCGTTGCCGAAACTACTAGAGCAGGTTGCCGACCGAAATCAGATAGTCAAACTCGATATTCCAAGCGGAGATCATTTCGTTAACGTCGACAAAAAACATCTTCTAAAATCGATAGAGCTGGTGATCGATACCATTAAGGACGACAAGCCTCGATCGATCGAAGTCGGCTACCGGGATCACGGAAGCTCGGTAGAGTTAATCTTAGAGCGATTACACAGCACACATCCGGGCGACCCGCGGCTTATTATCGCGCGCTACCACGTCGATGGTATGGGCGGCAGCTTTAGGCGAGCTCGGCACGGCGATATCTGCATCAGCCTACCTGTAGTTGCCAACCGCTAGACTTGACTAGCAATCGGCTCAGGTATAAAGTTTAAGCAGATACTTAATCTTTAGGGAGCAAAGACATGGCACTAAAACTTACCGACCAAGACTTTAAAGACAAAACCGCCAAAGGGTTGGTGCTAGTTGAGTTTTGGGCAGATTGGTGCGCTCCTTGCCATGCGCTGGCTCCAATACTCGAACAGGTTGAAGAAGAAGTAAAAGACAAAGCGGTGATCGCTAAGCTTAATGTTGATGTAAACCCTAAGACATCAATGGAACACCGAGTAACTTCGATTCCAACTGTTAAGCTTTTTAAAGACGGCGAAGTTGTCGAAGAATTTATCGGCGTAAACCCCAAGCCAACTTACATCGAGATGATTAAGAAGCACTCAAGCTAAGACTTTTTGGTGTTTCTTTTAGATTCTGATTTTGATTTAGATTTCGGCTTGACGAGTTTTTGCTTACGCAGACCTAATAATCCAATTAACAAAACAGCTCCAATACTTAAGTAAGCAAAAATTTCGCCGGCCAGGGTATAAAAGCTAGTTTGATTAGACAGTTTTAAATCAGAGGTTATGAGCTCAACAGGCCTATCGGCGTTCTCTGAGCGGGCTAGCCAGCTTCCGTTGCGATCAAGTATGAAGCTGTTTCCTTGTGCGGCAGATTGAACAAACGGTTTGTTATTGGCGACAGCATGAAAGCGCGCCATCTGCATGGCCTGGTTAAAGTACTTCGAGTTCTTCCCGAATGCAGCCAGCGAAGCGCTGTTAGTTAAAACATTTGGGTTTTGCTGAGCTAAACGCTGGTACTGAAATGGCGATACCACTCCAGAACAAATCAGCGCGCCAATTTTTAGCTGGTCTTGAATAAAGATTGTCTCAAACGAACTGCCCTTTTTGACTGCTCCTTGAACGTAGAACTCATTAACTAGCGACTGGTGGCCTAGCAGCGATAATGCCCACTCGGTTCCAATCGGTAAGTACTCGCTGCCAGGGCTCAGCAAAGACTTATCATTCCATGCGAGCTCCTGGCCTGATCGGTCATAAAAGAACTGTCGGTTAGTCGTTAAGCTCGATTCGTCACTTTGATAAGCTGAGCTAGAAATAATTACAGTATCCGGTTTAGTAATCAGGTACAGTGCTTGGTCGCGCTCGCGGGTCTCCTGCATCTCAAACAAGTTTAAATATTCTGGAGTTACCAATAAGTCTAGCTTCAAATCGGCTTCTTGGCTCTTTGCTTTTGCCAGCAGTCCTGGCATGTACTCCTCAAGCAGAGGCGAATTTAGTTGGATGGCTCCCGCTTTAATAACCGCCCCGTCGTTTCTGTAGGGCACCGTCGATACTAAAACTAAAATCACGATTCCAGCAGCTGCTAAAAGTGCTGGCTTAAAATTGCGATTCAAAATTTCGAGTAAGCAAGCGTTAATAGCTACTACTAACAAGCTAAGTCCGTAAACTCCTACCGTTCTTGCGATAATCACTAATGGTGTGGCTGAGGAAAAAAATCCCAGAGCGCCAAAGCCCCAATGAGCTCCGACTAGTGAATCCGGAGACCAAACTAATAACGACGCCAAGAAGGCCCTCAGCCACTCGGTTGCAACCCAGCCAGAAGCAAAAACAAGGTAAAGTCTAAAGCTACTTTTTTTGGACCATTTTTGCGAAATCGAGAGTATATAACTGAGCGCGAGCCAGCTTGTTGCGCTTAGGGCAATCGCTAAAATGTAAAAAACATACAGTAAAACGCGGGCCTCGGATCCCTCAACCGGAACCCAGGTCACCGGGTCTGAGTAGGGGATCCAAATTAATACGCCAGCAAAAAAAAGCGAGCCGCCCAAGAACATATGTAGGCGATCCCTTACTTGCCAGTCTTGTCTTTGTCGGCGCCGAACAAACTCAAGCATCGGAACTAATGCAAATAAGCTTATCCAACCGAGACTATAACTTTGTGCCGCTAGGGCTAATAAAATGGCCGATAGGTAAATAGGCCAATACGGTTTAAAAAAACCAGAGAGCCGCTTAAACGGCGTGGTTGTAGTTTGGCTTTTCATGCTAATGTTAAGCATAAGCAAGCAGCATGCGTAAAGCAACATGAGAGACATTAAGCCACAGTCCAAAACTATCAACAGCGATGTAATTAAGCACAGTCAGCTTAATCGTCAGACCTTGAGTTCAATTGAACACGAGCATGGCGGTTCAGTTAAATCCAGCGGCACCAAGATTAGCCCCCAGGCCATTAAGCTAATTGCGCTTGGTGGAGCCCTGATAGCACTGATTATTTTGGTTGCTGTGGCTTGGATATTTATGAAGGTATTATTCTGATGGATAAGGAGCGTTTCTTTCTTACCGATTTGTTGGCGTCTAGCACCGGGGCTATATTTGTTTCTGGTTTGATCAGTGTTTTGCTGCCGATTTTTGTCTTGTGGGACGGAATCAATCAACGCTACATAAGTCAGGGCCTAATTGCCTTTGAAGTTAAAGCTGGCGACACCTCGGAGTTGCTTTTTGCTTACATTCCAAAAGAAGCACTAGGGACTATTAGTACGGCGATTTTTTGGGGCCTGGCTGCAATGCTCGGCATCTTTATTGTTTGGATAGTAGAGTCAACGTATCGGCGAATTGTTTCAGTGTTAACTGTCGCGGCAGATTACGAAAACAAATCACTTGGCTATATGGGTGAGGTTGCAAAGCTACTTATTGAGCGCATTGTTGTTGCAATTGTTGCAATGGGAGCACTGCTAGTTGTTTTGAAGTTAGTGATTCCTAAAATAATATCGCTCATTAGTCTTAGCTTACTTGCGAGTGAGGTCACGGTTTTTAGCGTATTGCTCACGCTATTTTGGATAGCGATGCTTTGGCTGCTGTTGGTTGCCAGTTGGCTGATCGCAAAATTAACGTTTCAGAGCGTGAGCGCTGACGTTTAGTTTATAGTTTGGCTAAAGGGGATAAAATCTAAACAGCGCAGAGCCTTGGATTAGTTCAAGTGGCACAGTTCCTAGTCCGGTTCGTGAATCGTATGACCCGCCCGGCGAGCGGTTGTCGCCGGCAACAAAGATGTGATCAGCCGGAACAAACGTCTCGGCGTCGCCAGTTAGAGGGTGCTTTAGCTGGTCTAGGTAAGCTTCATCTGGATTAAATCCATCAGGGTTAGCATCGTTATAGACAGTGACAACTCCGCCCCTTAAGACTACTCGCTCGTCGGGGAGTCCGATCACTCGTTTTACAAATTGCTCGTCTGGGTTTTCTGGACTAATAAAGGTTATGATTTCGCCGCGCTTGGGTATAAAAGTCGAGCCAGTTATCGAAGAAATAGTTCGACCAAAAGCGTTTATGATCAATCGATCGCCGTCCTCATAAGTCGTTAACATGCTAGTGCCGTCTACCTGGTAGGTTCTTAAGCCCCACTGCAGCAGCGCGACAAAAAATAGCAAGATAAGCACCAAGAAGCCCAGATATTTTACAAGAGCAGACAGCAGGGTCGGCTCAACATTGCTGATTGTACCTACAGCTCCATCTGCATCTGGGCTGATCTTAGTAAAAGCATCGTAGGCTTCTGGTCGAATGTGGATGGAGCCGTCGTTGTCGTGTGATGGTTGTTGGTTGGGTTGTGGTGAATCCATATCATAAGGATGATAGCACTCTTGAGGTTATTCTGCTTGCGCTTAGAGTCCAGTCGTGGTTTACTGATGGCATATTGTAAAAATAAACACAAAATAAAACACAAAAAGGGGAAACTCTAATGCCCGCCAAAAAAAAGCCAGAAACAAGCAAAACTGCTAAGAAGCAGCCAGCACCTACATTAAAGTCATCAAACAAGAATAAACTTCTATTAGCAGTCGTAGTATTAGCGGTTGCGTTAGTGGCTGGATTCTTTGTTTACAGAAGCCAAGCAGCTACTCACGTAGCTACAGTGGTGGCAACCAACTCGCTTACTTCAGAACGCAATATCACAAAGTATAGAAACGGGGCGTTCAGGAAATTATCTGCGAACTTAGGTAAAAGCGCTGTTGATGTTGTGTGGATAAAAAAGGGGTATGATTTTTGGATGATCGCTCCGACATCAACCGATGGACGGCACAAGGCCTGCTTCGAGCTCTTTCTTTCTAAAAAGGCAACCCAGGTTAGACTTGATGTATACAGGCAGCAAACGGCCACAAATAATTTTCAGCCTTCGCCTTATATCCTAACGTTCAACGATCCCACGAAGACAATACCGGCTAAAAAGACTCTTCAGACTCACTGTGTTGAGTTCTACTCAAATATCAAAAATACTAAAGCGTATTATGGTGTCGTGACACCTATTGGCGGCAACGTTAACGTGCGCAAAGTAACCGTAATAAAGCTTTAGGGAATAGCCATGGCTAACAAAAAAACCAAAAACATTTCTTTACCCAAAAACCGCAAGAAAATCTTGATCTTAATATCAATTCTGCTGGTATCGCTAGTTGGTACATTCTTTTTATATCGCAGCCAGGCGGCAACGCATGTTGCGACTATAGTTGCATACCACAATTTTCCGGGCCATCTTAATAGCAAGTATTATCGACCCGTAACTATTCCGGTAGGCAAGAGCACCGATAAAGCGGTCTGGATAGCTAAAAGTACTACGGCGTACAATACCGGATTCAGCATTAAAAGTGGTGTTAAGTTTTCATCAGGGGTTTCCTACCGAGCCTGCTTTCAGTTCTACAACAAGAATCCCAATACCATTTTGCTTACAGTTAGCGATGGAGATTACGTTAGGCGTGAAGTCAATCGGGTCACAGTGAATACTCAGGGTAGCCCAAGTATCCAACAGCGATGCATGGACTTTAGACTTAGCAATCCCAGTTCTGAATTATGGTTTAAGCACAAACCACTTGCCTATAACGGGATTTTCTATAAAGTAACCGTAATCAAACTCTAAGTAACAACCATGGCTAACAAAAAAACTAACAAGATCTCTTTACCCCGAAATCGTAATAAAATTCTTGTTATCGCAACAATTCTGTTGGTATCCGTAGTCGGTACGTTCCTGGTATATCGCAGCCAAGCAGCAACGCATGTTGTAACTATCGTGGCGAAAGATCAGGCAACTACCCTAGATGGTTACGGTAGCACTGTTAAACTCTTCACAATTCCTGCGGGCAAAGGTACCTTGCCCGGACTCTGGGTCAAGAAAGGAAAAGGCGTAGGCCTAAGCCACCAAGCTTCTTATGCCAAAGGCGCTACATATCAAGCCTGCTTTGCGCTATATAACACCAAAGACAATAAAGTTAGGCTAAAGGTCACAGGATGGAATGGTACTGGCTATAATTCAGACATCGTTGACTTATCTGAACGGATAATCAGCATAGCTGGGCAGAAGAATAAAACCCAAAGTCACTGCGTTAAATTCAAGCCAGACCAACCTTATTCGCGGGTCATGCTTGGGTATGAGCCACTTGGAATGAATGGAGTTATTCATAAAGTAACGGTCATCAAACACTAAGAGGAAATAATTATGCCAAGCAAAAAAAACAGCAAGCCCAAGGCAACTCCAAAGACATCCGCTTCAAGCCCAAAATTAAATGTTAATAGGGCAACCAAGCAGAAAATACTGATGACGGTAGTTGTACTTCTAGTAGCACTAACAGCGGGACTGTTCGTGTACAGGAGTCAGGCAGCCGCTGGTGACATCAAGCGTTCCGCCCCACAAATGAACGGGGGAGTTTGTGTCTATGTTAACACCGGTAAAAGCTACAAGTGCATAGAGCGCACCCTGGTAAGACCGGTAAGCGTAACGATACCTGTTTATAGCGGCAGTAACGGCTCGGCCAAAAAAGTTTGTATTAACGGACGGGATGCGCGCAACGTGATTAACAAAATCCATGCCAGTCTTTCAATCCGAAACGGAGTAAACCGAGGCTATGACGACGGAGTAAATGTTCGTTCGGGCTGGGTGCAAAGCTGGAGCTTTGGTTTGCCATCAGGAACTTCATACGTAACTCTTAAATTTGCTGGTACAAAATCTGGTGGATCAGACAGTTTAGCTCGCATACGCGATGTTGTAATCCGCAATACAAGCAAAGCCGGCTGTCAGCCGTAAACTAAATCCTATCAATTTTTTGCTGGTGCTTATTGCTTGGTTTTGAGTAGGTTTTATAGACAATAAATACCGAAAGCAACACAACATATAGCGGAAACAGAACTGTCTCGGCGTTGTAAGTGGTAAGCGACATCAAGCCTAACACACCAGATAACACCGCAATCGCCCAAAAGCTGCGAGACTCAGAAGTCGGATCAATAGTAAGTTTTCTGATTGTTAAGGTTGCCCCAATACCGTCAATGAAGAGCGCCAACAACAGACTAACTAACACGCCTTCTAGTACAAACAGCAAGACAAAGGCCGCTAAAGCCAGCACCAGAGAGTAGATGTCGAATCGGCTTTTGCCGCCCACCCCGTACTTTAGTGACAGTAGCAAGATAATTCCGGGTCCGATTAGTTCTCCGAACGTCATTAGGATCGCACCGTCCTCAAAGACGGCAGAAAAAAAGTAGGTTCCACCAAGCAAGGTCCACAATAGCCAAGAAATTCTCTCAGGTCTGGCTTGACCTTTTAGAATCTCGAATACGTAGGGAATATTGGCTGATAACGATGCAATTAGCGCTGCTACCGCTAAGGCTTCTTTCATGCGTTTAGTCTAGCATCTAAAGACGGCACTTAAAAAAGTGCCGTCTTGTGCCCATTTCGCTACCTGACTATTTCTTGTCTTGACTGCCCTTGACGGCCGATTCTACGGCGTCGCGTGGTAAGGAAGCTGCTGAGAGCAGAGCTTCTCGAACTGTATCTATCGCATCGCCACCCACGCTGGTTGCGGCGTCTAAAGCGCCACCAACTGCGGATTTGGCTGCTTCTGAAGTATCGCCGCCAACATCACCGGCTGCCTTAACAGCACCCTGGACGGCGGCTACAGCTGCCGTACCAATGTCACCACCGGTGTCGGCAGTTCCTTTTACAATACCTTCGGCACCGCCGCGTACTGCGTCGATTACATCACCGCCAACTTGGCTGACACCGTTTACGATGCCGCTCATAGTGCTGGTTGCCGTGTCAGTTAGTGATGAACCAACATCACCGGCACCCTTAATTGCGCCGCTGGCAACCGATGCGATTGCTTCGACTCCAGACCCGCCGATCTCGCCTGTACCTTTTAGTACATTAACGACTTGGTCTTTTACGCTACCAGTAATTGCGTCTAAAATATTATCTACACCCGTAACTGCTGTAGTTACTGCGTTTGCTGTCTCTTCGATTATTTTTGCAAGCATCTTGCCCCCTTTGGCTAGTTTGTATTCGTACCTCTATTTTAACATGGGCTACAAGAAGGGTTATTAGAGGGGGTATCGCCTAGAACTAAAGGACTTTAATTGAAGCCTTTATTATTTAGCCCGAACACCACTCGGCTTGATTACCCACCACAGACCTCCATGGGTGCTGATGTTGTGGCACTCTACCTCTCCCGGCCCCTCATGGGCGTAGTAGTAGAGAGGGTGGCCGTTGTATGTAACCTGAGTGCTGCCGTCAGTGCGTTTGGTGGTGCCAAGCAAGTCAGCCTTGACGCTACCCGTTGCACGTGGTGCTCCGTTTGTAAGTACAGGTGGCCAGGCTTTGGCACAGTCCCCATAACACTCAGCTTTGCTTGACTCTTCTACTTCCCAGATGTAGATGGCCTGCTGTTCATCGTTAAACAGCATCGGACCAAACTCACTGTCGCTAGTGGTTATGACTGTTCCGGTTGCTTCTTTCTTTTCTTCAGGCTCATTCTCTTGCGGCTCTTCGGTAGTTTCCTGGCTGCTTACAGGTTCACTGCTATCAGTGTTTGCTTGGTATAAGAAATACCCAGCACCGGCAATTCCGATCACAGAGACAATCACAACCAACAAGACCAAACCAAAGCCGTTCTCGCTTTTGAGTATCATGAACTGATTATATAACATAAGCATCAAAGCCGGGGCAGGATAAATCTCAGCGGCAGTAAGTGTGGCTCGGCAGGATAGTACAATGTATGTATGACCGAGTTTGAAAACGAATTTGTAGAAGCTGCACGCTCTCACTTAGGTGAGCCATTTTTGCACCATTTTATTCCAGAAGATTTATGTGATCGTGGTGCTAGGACTGAGGATGACTGTATGGAACGTGGTTTGGGCGAGGATGGCTTTGATTGTAGTGGGCTGGTGGTTGTAAGTGCCTGCGAAGTCTTGGGAGTTAACGCAAGCGATTGGCCGCGCGAGTTCAGACACGCGAGACAGCTCGAGAGCTTAGCCGAAGAAAGGGAGCCAAACTTTGGCGAGGTAGGCCTGTTCTACTCGGCAAAGAGCCCCTACCCCCACATGGGAATCTTGGTCACTAAACGAAGCATTATACATGCAGACGGACTTGACCCAAGAATGGTAGTGGAGCGTGAAGTCGCTGGAGGAGTTACGGCAGTTAAAGCAATCTCTACCTCTAGCCTTTTGGAGGCGGGGAGCAAGTAGGGCCTGGTTTGGGGCAGGATGAACCTGCGGTCCGTTTCCTCGCATGCTCGAACCCATACTGGTCTATGCTTAACTTAAGCATGCTTATTAACTAGATCGCTAGAGTGTGGAAGTTTGCTAAAGTAGAGTACATGGGATTGTTTAGAAAAAAATATCGCGCAGAAGGTTGTCATGTGTGTGGAGGCGAGCTGTCAAAGGTCGGAAACTACACTAATATGATTTTATCTGGAGTCAAGGACCCAAAAGTGTTCGACGAGTCTTATGGTATGAAGTGCGCAAAACACAGCTCTGAGCTGACAGACCTCATCATGAGCGAGGGAAAAATTAATGAAGCAGAATTCGAGGAAGCATTTAAGCAAGCCGAAAAACTAGCATACAAAGATATGGTTTAGCTTGTAGGGGGTACTTATTAGCGCGTGTTCTTCGCGAACTCGCTTGCGGAGGCAGGAGCGTGCTTGCTAACGCTCGCACTTCTTCCTGCGGTACTCGGCAAAGCTAAAAACAAGTTTTCGCTTTGGCCTGTGTTCCTCGTTCGCCGAACCTACGGTTCGGTTCCTGCCCACGATGCCGAGTGCAAATGAAAAAACCACCCGTAAAGGGTGGATCCATTTGCACTTGGTAGCGGGGGCAGGATTCGAACCTGCGACCTTTGGGTTATGAGCCCAACGAGCTGCCACTGCTCCACCCCGCGTTACTTGTGCTGCAAGTTACCGTAACAGACATAATTACCCCTGTCAATAAGGTAGGTGGCTAGCTGTTTACTCGCCAGTTTCCGTTACCGTCTCTTTCGTACACCTGCTTCACTGCTCCCCAGGCTACTTTGTGAGCTGTGGTCTCTAGATCTTCGTCTTCGCGGCGTTTAGAAGAACTTTTATATTGCTCTAACGCACTGTTATAGGCTTTCCTATAAATTTCCTGCGCCTTAACTGGTAGTGAATTTCTAACGCCCCGCGGCAGTTGAGTAATTTTTTGATAAGGCATTTTACTTAGTCCGCTTCGGACGATCTTCTGACAAAGGACTTAGGAGTATGGTTAAAAGGAATCCAACGATTAACGCTACTAGTGTATAAGCTAACATTGCAAACAGAGTTGAAAATTCTAGTACATACCCGCCCTCGACGTTTTGCTGAGGGAATATCCCTCTGAACGGAGCCAACACATCACCTGATGTGCGGTAAATCCATTCTACGAAGTCGTTACTTGCGTTTGCACCAAAGAGTTTGAGTACAAATCTAAGGCCCAGTAGGGTCAGAGCAATCGCTAGGATTACCCCGACCAAACTGTTAACAAATCGGCCTAGGTCCATGAAGCCTCCTTTTGTTGTAGCAACTGCTTTCTTCGGATCTCTTTTAATTGAATGCCTCTTTCTATGCGAGCAGCGCTGCGCAAGCGATTCTGATTGGCTGCGATCAACAAAGCTCGGCCCACCACTCTCATTAACTTATGAATTGGCATTTTTGCCTCTCGCGGCGCCTCATGCTCGCTGTTATAAAGTGGCTCCACGATGTACTTAGGTTGAAATTCATTACTCTCTTGCATGGTGACGTACTCCCTTCCATACGAACAGTACGATTACCGCACCGATGAATGCTACTAATAGCTCGCCGATCAACGACATCTCTGAGGTTTCAGCCCCAGTTAGTCCTCGAACCAAGAAGCCACCAACAAAGGCTCCTAATATACCGACTATGATGTTGCCAAAGCCACCTTGCTCATCATCGGTATTCATTACGATTGATGCTAACCAACCCACAAGGGCTCCTAGCACAATCCACATTAATATTGATGTAATCATCTTCCCTCCTTATTTATTAGCAACGGGAGGGGCGACTTAATTGCACCCCCGTTACCCATTGCTACCTCATAGTAACCAAGTTAATAAGGCTGCGCAGTTTCCTACTTCATAGGCAGCATGAGACAATGTACACACTGACTAAGTGAGGTATTTAACATGAAGAAAGTTGAGTCCTTCTTTGGAGACGGCACCCAGAGAGAATACCCAAACAAGCAAATCATTTTATACCAGGGCGAAAAAGCCCACGATATTTATCAAATAAAAAGCGGATATATAAAGGCATACAACATAAACAGCCAGGGAACCGAGCAGCTTCTTCTCATATTGGGTCCTGGAGATATATATCCTCTCATCTGGTCTTATAAGAAGCCACCAATCAGCCATTATTTTTATGAAACAATTGGCGATACAGCAATTTCAGTAATAAGTCGCGAAGACTTCTTTGAAAAAATTGATGGCGATCATGTAGCCACGAAAGAGCTTCTGTATTATTTCGCAGAGCAGTGGATGAACTTAATGTCTCGCCTTGAGACCATCGAAGCTTCCGATGCCAGCCATAAAGTTAAGCAGGTCTTTGCGTATCTAACCTTGGCGCATGCAAATCGAAAAGTAGACGGAAAAGCGCGGATTAAGGTCCAGCTAACGCAGCAACATGTAGCGGACATGGCAGGAGTTACAAGAGAGACCGCCAATGTTCAAATAAGGGAGCTTATGGCGGCAAAAATTTGCGAATACGATAAAGACGGACTTTTCGTCGTAGACAGTAAGGCGTTAAACAAAGCTATCGAGAAGAGCTAAGGTTGCTCGCGACCGCTTAAAAAGTCTAGCCAGGCGTTAAAGTTC
Source organism: Saccharimonadales bacterium (SeqCode) (assembly GCA_041751215.1). GTDB lineage: Bacteria > Patescibacteriota > Saccharimonadia > Saccharimonadales > JBGSXW01 > JBGSXW01. The sequence goes on from JBGSXW010000005.1 coordinate 250,247, forward strand.
GACGTTACCCCAGTTTGCTCGGGTAGCGGTGTTGGAGCTGATAGGTCCTCTTCAAAGGTAATTTCTGGATTAATGTCTTTTGGCAGTAAAACCACAGACTCGTTTGTATCCGCCTTGTTGAACTTGGCCCTGGCTTCTAATTCTAAAAATGCGTCGGTCTTAAAGTATTCGATGTTGAGCTTAAGATTGATATTCTCAAGATCCAACAGAGCCACTTCTTCTTCTAAAGTTTGAACCTGCTGCTGCAGATCGTAGTTTTTTTGGATAACCTTAATAGTGCTCCAAGAAAGCGAAAAGGCAATTAAAATAAACAAAAAGAAAGTTATGTTTTTGGTCTCAAAATAGGTGCGGAGTTTTTCTAGCATGTTTGTTTAAGTTTAACGTGACATAATTATAGCATCTTTAAGGAGTTAGCAATGAGCCTGGATAGCAATAAACGCTGGAAGAAGCTAAGCGAGAAAGTCCTGCTTGAGAATAAGTGGATTAACGTGGTTGAAGACGAAGTTCAAACGCCGAGCGGCCACCGCACCAAGTACATTCGACTCGTCAATACAAAAGATGCCGTTACTGTTATTGCCATCAACAATCAAGATGAGGTTTTGCTCCAGCGACAGTATTCGTATCCGTTAGATAAGGTAATTCTAGAAATGCCAGGCGGCGGAGTAGACGGCAACGAAACTCTAGAGTCAGCTGCGGCTCGGGAACTTGCCGAAGAAACTGGCTACAGCGCAAAGCAATTCAAACATTTAGGCAGCTATTATATGGCTAACCGACGCCACAACGCCAAGATGCACGTCTTTTTAGCCAAGGATCTATCTAAAGGCAAAAGCAGCCTGGACGAGACTGAAGATATCGAAGTTCAGTGGCATAAGGTCTCAGACATCGATCGAATGATTCTGAGCGGCGAAATTGAGAACGGATCACTGGTAGCCGCTTGGGCTTATTTTCGCGTCCACATGCGTAGTTAGATCTGTTATACTCATCTCTGTTAGACGTGGGGGCGTAGCTCAGTGGTTAGAGCAGCCGGCTCATAACTGGTTGGTCGTAGGTTCAAGTCCTACCGCCCCCACCAATTCTTGAAAGGAAGCCCCATGGCCAAGATAGACAGCAAGAAACTAGCCAATGCACTTAACTACCTAGACCGCTGGCTTGAGTTTAACGCTCAAGATTCTGAACACCTGGTTGGCGTGTCTGTGGCAATTCAACATAAGGACAAGATCGTCTTTTCAAAGGCCTATGGTTATGCAAATTTGCAAAGCAAAGAGAAGATGACTCCAGATCATGCCTTTCGCATTGCTTCTCACTCTAAAACTTTTACAGCCACCGCAATCTCACTTCTTTACGAACAAGGAAAACTGAGGCTAGATGACAAGGTCAGCGCTCATCTTGAATGGTTCCGCTCCGAGAACGATCCAGAAGTTGCCAACATCACTATCCGAGAGTTGCTCAATCACACATCTGGATTAAGCAGAGATAGTGAAGATGCCGACTTCTGGCAAAACAAACGAGCTTTTCCTGACGACAATGAGCTTAAAGAATACATAAAGACCGCCAAGCTGGTCATTCCTAGAAATGCTAGGTTCAAGTATTCAAATTATGGCTATGGTTATCTGGGTATGGTGGTGACTGCGGCTAGCGGACAAACCTATAACGAGTTCGTTACCGAAAACATTATCAAGCCATTGGCCCTGAAACGCACCGCTCCTGAGCTTGATGACCGCTTTGAAGAAATTGGCGCGACTGGTTACGGAAACAACTTCTTTGGACAGGGCCGAGAAGAAATGAAAAATCGAAACACCAAAGCTCTATCCTCGGCGGCTGGTTTTTACTCAACTGCCGAAGAAATGTGTAAGTTCTATGCGTCTCACTTTCATGGCAACGAATCTTTACTAAAAGACTCTACCAAGCGCGAAGTTCATCACGGCTATTGGGAGGTTGGTAATAACAGCGGGCGATACGGTCTTGGTTTTGAAAACATTGATACCTCGGGCAACACGTGGGTTAGTCACGGTGGTGGCTTTCCCGGCTTCATTACCAACACACGCTTCTTGCCCGAGGAAGAACTAGTTATTGTGGTTTTGACCAACAATAATGGCAGCCCGCTTCTATTTATAAAACAAGGCATAACCTCGATCATTAATTACTTTCAAATCACATCGCCAGACCATAAGGGTTTGGAGAAGTTGCAGGGTCGGTTTGAAAGCCTATGGGAAGTATGCGATGTCCTAAATGTTAACGGCAAACTTGTTAAAATTGAGCCTCGTTTCTGGACGTCTTTTGACGACCCCGACTGTCTTGAGCCTACTAAGGACAGCAATGCATTTCTACTTAAGACTGATTACGGTTTTTCCTCGCCGGAAGAAAAAGTTGAGTTTAGCTTTAACGATGACGGCAAGTTGTCCGGAATGAACTATGCCGGTACAAGCATGAAGTTTAAAGAAAAGCTTTAATGAAAGCATTTATAGCCTACCGGCATACCGGCGAGAAGGAAGAAGATTTGCGTCAGCTTCTGACTGTGGTTTGTGATGCGCTAAAAAGTGCTGGGGTCGATAATTACTGCACCTTTTTTGACGAAGAGAACTTTAAGGCTCGCAGCAATTCTGCTCGCGAAATAATGGATCACGCCTTCGAGATTCTAGAAAACTCAGACGTTTTATTCGTGGTTCAAACCTCCAATGAAAAAAGCGAAGGCATGCTAATGGAAGTTGGTTTTGCTCGAGCCAGGGGAATCAGGGTTGTTGTTGCAACCAAGGACGGCGTAAGCAACAGCTATTTGCCCGCAATGGGCGATCTAAACTTTGGCTGGTCTGATCACTCAGATCTCAGTGCTAAAATTGCCGAACTGAACCTAGCCTAACTGGGCACAGGCTACGCGCACGGCCTCTGACCAAGTCGGAAAAGCGTGGATGGTGCTAGCAACGTCATCGGCAGTCAGGCCGTGATTGATAGCCAAACCGAGTTCGTGAATCATTTCACCGGCGCGCGGCGCAACTATAGCAGCGCCAATAATCTTTTTGGATTGTTTAGATACGATGACTTTAACAAAACCATCCCTAAAGTTGGACGTGTTTGAGCGACCAATAACCGAGATTGGGACTACAACCTTCTCGACTGAGATTTTTTGCTGAGCGATTTCAAATTCGGTTAAACCAACGGCTGCAACTTCAGGCCATGTAAAGATACATCGGGGCACAGCCTTATAGCTAGCCGATACCTTATTGCTGCTAAACATATTATGGGCGGCAATGCGGCTCTGGTAAGAAGCCATGTGCGTAAATGCGAACGGCCCGGCTACGTCACCGGCAGCGTAAATGTGTTTGGCCGAAGTTTGCATCCGATCATTAACCTTGATTCCGCGGGCATCATACTTAACGCCGGCGTTCTCGAGGCCCAAATCGGTGTTCGGGCGCATACCAGCAGCTAGCAAAATCTCATCAGCGCGAACAGTTTTAGTTTTGCCGCTAGACTCCCACGACACGACCTTTTTTCCTTTTTCCATGCGAATTCCGGATACGTTGGCTCCAACCTGAACATCGATGCCATCAGCTTCAAACAAGTCTTTAATTATGTCTCCAACTTCTGGATCTTCGTGAGCAATTAAACGGGAGAGTCGCTCCAAGATCACAACTTTGCTGCCAAAACTGTTAAAAATATGGGCAAACTCGCAGCCAATTGGCCCGCCGCCAATAATTACTAGCGTGTGCGGTGGTTTTAAGTCGATGGCCTGACGGTGAGTTATAAAGCCAGCATCACCCAAACCTGGAATAGGCGGCACAGCATTGGTTGTTCCAGTAGCTAAGATGAATTTGCGCGCACTAAAGCGACGTCCGCCAACTGATATCTCATAAGGTGACAAAAAGTGAGCGCGGCCTTTAATGACATGAATTCCATCCTCTTCGTACATGGCCTCACCGTGATCTACTCCAGTGCGGGCAATAGCCTTATCTTTCCAGCGCATGATCGCAGTGTGGTTAGCCGTTACCCCAGGAGAGCGGATACCAAAAGCGTTGCCCTTGAGCGCTGTATTAAAAGTATCAGCTGCTTGCAGCAACGCCTTAGTCGGTACGCAGCCATAATTTGGACATTCGCCTCCGGGCTTATCTTCTTCGACAATGGCAACCTTTTTTCCTTGGCCGGCAATAATATGAGACGCCACGCTACCACCAGCACCGCTGCCAATTGCAATTAAGTCATAGTCAAAGACATCGGGTTTGCGCCCACCCATGACCATTAGCCTCTTGCCACGTTACGGTGATTGCTGTAGATGTAACCGGCATCTGGCTGAATGACGCCTAAATGTTTTGCGGCGTGTCTAAAAATGTCTGCAGAAGTTACCTCGTGCTTGTCTCCGAGCCACGCCTCGACATGCTTACAGACCTCACTAGCTATTAATTCAGCCGAGCCTGCTGGTTCGCGAACCGCTAAGCAAGCAGCAAAGATGCTAGCGTAGAGCTTTCTTTGATCGTATTGCTCGTTGTGACCGGCTCGCTTAACAATAAGTTTCATCTCGCCCCCTGAACGCTTCTTGCTTCCAACGAGCCAAGCTCGCTGCGCCCAAGAAGCTTGCGACGCGCCGCTTTGTCACCAGCTCCAGTACTCGGGAGCGGTGCCATTTGCACGGCACCACTGCGTGCTTCGCTGCTTCCTCGCTGCACCTTCACTTCAGTGGCCGAGCTGAAATTTTTGCTTGTCTTGGAATAAATACTCATATTGTCATTACCCAAAGTTAATTGTACCGTTAGCAATCAATATTAGGATCCAGCCGAGCGCTATCAGTAGCGAACCGATTGCCAGGCGCATTCCACCCTTACTTTCTTCTTTCCATTTGGCAATGTCGCTGACCTTGGTGCCGCCAGCGATTGAAAACAGGATAATAATGAGCGGAGCAACAAATATGAGGTTATAGAGAACCATTAACAAGAATGCCCAGATACTAAAATCAACTCTTAGGATTGTAATAATCGCTAGGTAGGGCGCACCGGTGCACGGCAGTTCAACAGCTGCGACAAAGGCACCAAGCAACATCACACCGTAGACGCTTTTAGTGGAAGTTGAGTACTCATGAATTTTTTTAGCAAAGTAGGGAGGGATCTGTAAGCTCACACCTTTGCCGTACCAAAAGTAGTCTTTGATTTCGAGCAAACCGGCCAATATCACTAGCGTACCGACGGCGATCGATAGGTACTCGGCAAGTACAATCGGAATCTCGGAAAAGAAGTAAACCAGACCAAGGCCAGCAATTAAGTAAGTCATAAAGATTGCAAAAATGTAGGCGCTGCCCATGATAACCAGTCTTCTGGTGGAGCCGCCACCGCCTAGAATCACTGAGACCATCAGAATTAAGACACCAATAGCGCAGGGGTTAACCGAGTCAATCGCGGCTGATCCGACTACTAATCCGAGGGTTGGTAGGTCTAACATTAAACTTCCTCCCCAGGCTCTGGAGTTACATCTTTGCTGGTACAGAATTCCTTGGCCACATCTGCTTCCACGCCAAACTCAAGGCAGCGATCCACGTCTCTTACTCCGTATTGCTCGCAGAGTTTGTCGGTTCTATCACGTGCTGGACCAAACTCAAAGATCACGCAATCTCCTGGTGGAATGTTTGGATTGTCGCGAATCACGTAACTAGCTGGGTCTTCAAGTTTTGTTTGCTCGTAGGTGTTGTCGGTTTCGTTGTATTGATATACAAACACTTGAGCTTCGCTAGGCACACCGTTACACTCGCCGCCGTTCACAAAGCGTGCGGTTACTTTGCCGTCTTTTTTGACTAAATACGGCTCAATTGCTTCTTGGTTAGTGTCGCTCGGGCCGTCTCCATCGAGCTCGTCCTCAAAGTAGCGAGATGGTTCGAGCGGGACAATCATACTGTCTTTAGTTATTGAGCCATCTATTACATGCATAAATTTGCCAAGCGTTGCATCAACTTTTTCATCAACCACCACTCCTTCTAGGTGGATACGACGATCGTCGTGCTCGTGGAGCGTAGCCGTTCCAATCTTATTAGAAAGTCCAGTTGGGTTTCTAAGTTCCAGTTCGTTATCACATGCCCAGATTTCAATGTCGGCATGCCAGTGAACTGGCCCGCCTGAATCTGAGACCACGTTCAGGTATATCGTCAAAGACACCAGCAAAGTCGAGACGGCAACCGTAGTAAAGGCAATAAGTACAAAAACCGGAACCATTAACTTTTTTGCCCATTTTCTGCGCTTGAGCACCATGCCAAAGGCAATTAACGACACCAAGGCAATGGTACCAATGAGTACGCTGCGCAAAGAAGTGCTAGAAATATCCCCCTCGAGGTCGTAACGGGAAGAGTAGTCGTAGCCCATTGCATCTTGGGCCGTTGAGGCAAACTTGAAGGCTTTTGCTACTAAATCATTGAACATGTAAGTATATTTTTCTCACTCTAAGACGTTAAACCGCAAATTGTTAAGCGGACTATTAGCGCTTACGCTTGAGGCCAATATACCATATACTGAGATCTGAAATAAGGTGCAATTAGGAACTCTGGTGGCTGTTGAATGGTATAAAAAATCAGACAAAGAAGTATTTTCTAAGCTCGGCGTAAAACCACAACTGGGGTTAAGTATCGCTGAAGCGGCTCAGCGCTTGGAAAAATCTGGCAAAAACGAGCTTCATGCCGGAGCCAAAATTAATCCGCTAAAACTCTTTATTTCTCAGTTTCAGGACATTCTCATAGCGGTCTTGATTGTTGCAGCCATCGTCTCGTTAGTTTTGAGTTTGGTTGAAGGTCACAGCATGCCAACCGAGTCGATTTTAATTTTTGTAATTGTTCTAGCTATTGCAGTAATTGGATTTCTTAACGAGTACAAGGCGGAAAAAACGGTCGAAGCACTAAAAAAACTCGTTGGCCAAACAGCGCGAGTGCGCCGCGGCGGCAAAGAAATAGATATTGATACTTCCGAACTAGTGCCAGGTGACATAGTACTTTTAAGCGAAGGCCAAAAGGTTCCAGGCGACCTAAGGCTATATCAAGTGAGATCACTGCAAATTAACGAGGCTTCGTTAACTGGAGAATCAGTTCCTGTTAGTAAAAAAACCTTTGCCATTAATAAAACGGCGGCACTAGGCGATCAAAAGTGCATGGCTTTTTCGGGAACAATTGTTACAACCGGTACAGCCGAGGGAGTCGCGGTTGAAACCGGCCAAGCCACTCAAATGGGTCACATAGCTGACTTAGTAAACGGAGTTCAAACCGAAGAAACACCCATGCAGCGAAAACTGGATTCACTCGGTCGCAAACTCAGCGTCTTAATTTTGGCAATTTGTGTGGTGGTATTCGCTGTAGTGTTTTTAGTCGATAACGACATAGCTGATGATCCACTCTTTGAGAGGCTAATATTTGCCTTTACGGTGGCAGTGGCACTAGCAGTTGCTGCAATTCCCGAGGGCTTGAGCTTTGTGGTTCGGATATCGCTAGCACTTGGTGCGCGTCGAATGGCCGCCAAGAACGCGTTGGTTCGTAAGCTCTCCGCCGTAGAAGCCTTAGGCTCAACAAACATTATTTGCTCAGATAAAACCGGCACCCTAACGCGGGGCGAGATGACAGTAAGAGAAGCCTGGACCGGTTCGATGTATGAGGTAGAGGGCAGCGGATACGGCGTCGAGGGTGGCTTTAAAAGTAGTGGCAAAGCTACAAAGCCTGATGCCCAGTTAGAGTTGCTGCTGCGCGTTGGGGTGCTTTGTAATAACGCCGCCCTAAAAGGCAAAGACACAATCAGTGGGGACCCAACCGAGGCTGCAATGTTGGTTTCTGGCGCCAAAGCCGGCCTGGAAAAGGCCGCGCTTAACACTAAGTACAAACGCGTTAATGAGTTTCCGTTTAGCTCAGAGCGCAAACGTATGAGCACTGTCCATCACGGCGAACGAAACTATTTTGTTGCGACCAAAGGTGCTCCAGATGTCATTTTAGATTACTGTGATCAGATTATGATCAACGGCAAAGTCCAGAAACTAACCGACGCGCTTCGCAAACAAGTCTTAGATGCAAACGAACAAATGGCTAAGAACGCACTGAGAGTTCTCGGGTTTGCGTACAAAGAATCCAGCGCTCAACCTAAGTCTGCCAAAGACGGCGAGGCTGGGCTTGTCTTTGTTGGCTTGCAAGGAATTATGGATCCGCCCCGTGAAGAAGTAGCTGAAGTAATTAACCGTGTTCAAAGCGAAGCGGGCATGCGCGTAATCATGATCACGGGTGACTATATCGAAACTGCCAAGGCCGTTGCCGCCGAGATTAACATCAAAGGCGAGGCAATCTCGGGCCTTGAGCTAGATGAACTTAGCCAAGAAGAGTTCGAGAAAAAGGTTAATAAAATATCGGTTTACGCCCGGGTTAACCCCGAGCATAAGATCCGCATCGTGAAGGCCCTAAAGGCTCATGGACATCAAGTAGCGATGACTGGTGATGGGGTAAACGATGCGCCGGCCATTAAAGCAGCCGACATCGGAATTGCCATGGGAATAACTGGAACAGACGCCACCAAAGAAGCTGCAGATCTTATACTGCTAGACGACCAGTTCTTGACTATCATCAGCGCAATCGAGGAAGGCCGCGGGATTTTTGATAATGTGCGCAAGTTTGTGGCCTATTTGCTCGGCGCAAACATTGCCGAAGTAATGGTGGTATTTGGTGGCATTGTAATCCTGCAAGACCCAATCATGACGGCTACGCAGATTCTCTTCATTAACATCATAACCGATGGCTTGCCGGCGGTGGCGCTGGGCTCAGACCCGGCAGAAAGGGGCATCATGCGCTACAAGCCCGTTCACTTTCAGGAGCAAATTATTAATCTCCGGATGTGGATCGAAATGTTTATCTTTGGCATAACTGCTGGGGCATTCTGCATTTGGCAGTTTTGGACACTCAGAGACGAGAACTACCAAGTTGCCGTGTCAGCCGTCTTTATGGCTATCGTCGTGTATGAACTGGTGCGATTGGTGGTGCTCAGAACGAATTACAAAATCAAATGGTTTAGCAATCCATGGTTGACGGTCGCAATTGTCGCATCGCTTATTGTACAGTTGGCAGTAATCTACATAACGCCAATTGCAAATCTGTTTAAGGTACAGCCAATACCCGCAAGTGCCTGGTTGGTAATTGCTGTGTGTTCAGTATTGTTATTAGTAATCATGAAAGTCTCGCGGCGTGTATTGATGGCTTTGATTCCAGAAGTTGCACCTAGAACTACCACTGTGCAATAATAAGCATTAGCTTAACGAAATAACATATAAAACAAAACTATTGACAAATAAGCAAAAGCACTATATAGTAAGAGCTGTCATAAACAAAACAAAAGGAAAAAAATCATGGCCACAGCAACCAAGAAAAAAACCAGCACCACAAATAGCGATGAGGCTAAAGAACTCTTAGCAAAAATGGATATAAAGAAGAACGCCGGAGATTGTCCGTTCTGTTAAGCAAATGCCGCAATATTGCGGCATTTGTCTTAACTCAAAAGTGAAACGCTCTCTGTGTGTTGTCTGATCCTTGTATGTCCGTGATCGCTTGGGGCGACCGCGAAAAGGTATCAGCAACACGCAGAGAGCGCTAGAGCTTAGGGTTCGATGGCCTTATTTTTATTCGGCATGCATCAGCTTGTTCTCGCTAACACAATCATCGGACCCTAACCGCACAAAACACGATCGGTACACGCTGTCTTGGGAGTTTACCTTACCAGCAGTCCCGGTTGGGGCTTACTCCTCGGCATGCGTCCGTGTGAGCATGGACGTCAGGTTGGCTGGCATTGCCTGTTCCGTTATGCGGGCCCGACGGGTTTCGGGACGATCCGCTCTGGTGGGGAAACTGGCATTCCTCAGCTACCTTCTCGTGGACACTCTACAGGGAACTTAACGTGGGTGTGTTTTGTGCGTTTGTAGTCCTGGGGGGATTTGAACCCACGCCCGATTCCTTGACAGGGAATCAGCTCTAGCCAGGCTGAGCTTACAGGACCTAAGACGTGCTTGCGAGGACCATCCTCACATGTTCTCCAGATTTGGATTGACATAATAATTGCGCAGACTGAATTAATTTGCAAGCACAAACAGCGTTTTGGGGTCGAAACACTAGACAGCCAAGGTATAATTTACCTAGTTAGTAATTTGGAATCAAAAATGGTTCGAGAAACGGACAGTACACCAGCAACCTTGGGCGGAGGTCTTGATGAGTTGCTGTATAAACTCAGAACACATATCGATGTGAGTTCTCGTTTTGAGGACTCAACTTCGCACTCTGCAAACCTAGCAAGACTTGCTATCAATGAGGCCGGGCGAGAGATGGCGAGCCACCTGGAGCCGCTAATTGGAGAGCGCTTTAAGGTTACTGGCTCTTCGGTCAGACGTCTGGTCTTTGCCCAGTCTCCGGGTCAAGACGGACAATGGCAACAAGTCGATGAAAGCGAAGGCCAGACAGATATTATTACGGACTGCGAAGTAATTTTGGAGCAGGTAAGTAGTTTTGCAATGACCGTTAGATTTAGCCAAAGTCCAGAGCACGGCGTGGTGCTGCCGTTTAGAGAAGTTCAGGCTTTTGAGTTAGTTTCAGACTCTGAGTAAGTTTGCGATTTAGTCGCAAACGACTTATTCTGCGCGCTTTTCTAAGAAGTTGGTCACTGACTTAAACAAAGGGGTTGGCAGCTCGTTCCACTCAAACCATTCCCAGCTGTCCATCTTGTGCGGTTCTTTAACCTTGGCTTCGCCTTCGCGCCAGTCTCCTTGCATCCAAACGGTTACGTAGTGGTCGCCTTCATCGAATAAATCGTTAGTAACACCGATCATCTTAAATGAAGGTATTTTGAGTCCAGTCTCTTCAAAGGTCTCTCGTTTGGCGCAGTCTTCAAATGACTCGCCGCCCTCTAACTTACCGCCAGGAGGGGACCAGGTGTTCTTGCCGTGCTTGCCTTTGCGGTGGCCAAACAGGACTTTACCGCCTCTTACAATAATCGCGCCAATACCAACCTGTGGTGAATCCATGACATAATTATTGCACACCCTACCCAACAGATGTGATTTTTGGTATAGTCACGATGCATGTGGCGGCGTAGCTCAGTTGGTTAGAGCACAGGACTCATAAGCCTGAGGTTGGTAGCCTGAATTAACCTGCTACTACCGAAGTTATTTTTAGATGTTTCTTGCTCAATAATATCGCTTGACGGCTGTAATTGACGGCTAGAGGCACTTATACTTACTAATTCTTGCTCATATCGTTCCAATATCAAAACACGTTCTGCTATGCCTGAATGTTGATAAATCTGCTGCGTTGTAGTGATATGGGCATGACCTAAAATTAGCTGGGTGTCTCGTGCTTGTACACCAATGTCTTTTAGAATTGTGGCAGCTGTGTGCCTTAAGTCGTGCATTCTAATCAACGGCAACCCAGCTTCTTTGCTAATGCGTTTGAAAGACCTGAGTAGGTTTCGTCTATCAATCGGGTTATCATTTATAGTTTTGAATATCAGGTCTGGCAATGGCCCACTATTTGTTCGTTGAATATTCTCTAAAACTTTCTGAGCAATATCTAGTAACGGCAAATCACGTCGTCCAGCTTGAGTTTTCAAATC